>CAYLJT010000994.1:0-2670 GCA_964383995.1 uncultured Polyangiaceae bacterium | reverse complement strand
GTGGACGGCAGCACGGTCGAGGTGTCCGGTGCGAACATCACCGTCCAGGTAGGGGACGGTGAGCTGCTTGGTCTGGTGTGGCACTGGCGCCCGGTCAAGGTAGGGCAACGGCTGCCCCTTTCGCCCCCTGGTGGACCGGAAGGTGGTCCGACGGCGCGGCTCGTGTACGTGCTCGGCGGGGCGGACGCCGAGCGGGCCCAGCTCCTTCCCTTTTACGTCTTCGAAGGAGAGACGTACACCGACATGCGGCCCGCCAGCGAAGCCATTCCGGTCGCGCTGATGAAGTCCACGGGGCCGACGGCAGAGGGCACGGAGACGTTTTCGGCTACTGTTACAGGGGGTACAGCACCGTTTTCGTACGCCTGGCTGGACACCGAGGATCTGACCTTGCTGGGCGACGAGGCGGAGGTGACGGTCACGCCCCGACCGGCCTTCCACGTGCGGCTCCGTGTGACCGACGCGCTGGGCCTCGAATCCACGGCGGAGCTACCTGTGTCCTTCGGCGGAGCCGTGAACCCCTTGCCACCTGCCACGATGATTGGCGGCGCCGCCGGACCGGTGAGCAGCCAAGCCAAGGCCGTGTTCGGCAACCAGTGGAACATGACCGTGGACGCCGCCGGTAGCGATGGCCTGGTGATTACCGACCTGCGCTTCAACCAGAACCTGGTGGCGAGCCGCGTCAGCATGCCAAGCTATCGGCTCGCGACGGAGTCGCTGCCCGAGACAACCTGCTTCTTGGAGCCCTCGGCGCCGTTCGGCAAGAAGTGCGGTTCGATGCTGTTGGGGGACATCGCCTGCTGGGGGGACGGCATGATCGGCGGGAAGAAGTGCCGGTCGAAGAAGGCCGCCGACAACCCCATCAAGAGCGGCGGCTGGCTCGTGAACCCTTACCGCGCCTTTGACCCCAACGCGCTGGTTGTACAGGCGTTCTATTCGGTGGACAACGTGTCGCCCGACGAAGACGCGTGCACGCTGTGGGTGGCACAGACCTACATCTTCTCGCCGCCGAAAAATGGCTGTGGGGACATTTGGCTCTCGGACGCGCAACGCAGCACCGCCACCGCCTGCGTGAGCTTCTATCCCCTCATCAACTATTGGCTGGTCGATCAGGAGGGGCAGTGGTGCGACGGGGTCAGCTCGACCTCGGAGAGCTGGGTGGATGCCTTCGAGTCGCGCTACCGCTTTGACTATGACCTGGGGCCAGGGAGCAAGGACTACGCGCGCTACATGGATGTGGACGCACCCCTGTCGGTCTTCAGCGAGACCCTGAAGACCGAGACATCGGCGCACATGACCGAATTTGGAGCGCCGGGGTCCGACCTTGCCATAGCCGGGGCCTTCGACGACCTGCACCAGAAGAATGGGGCCAAGGGCGCTGTCGTCGTTCCCACGTGCGATCTCGGCGATCCGTCGATCAACTGCGCTCACATGCACTGGCGTTGGCCGAGCGGCCCCGTGGTCACGACGGATCCTTCGTACCGCCCCGATCAGATCTGGGCGCCGGGCTCGCAACGTGTTACGGCCAACATTGTCTTGTTCAAGTCCACATCGTACGCGAGCACCAATCCCATGGCCCTGGTCAATGGCGAGACCATTGCTTCTGGCTTTCCAAGCCAACCTTTCGACATCGAAACCTGGGTCATCACCCGCAGCGAGTCCAATCGTGGGCGCAACCTGTGGGGCCACGAAAACTCTGGTTGGGCCGACCAGCTCAACAACAACGAGTGGTTTTTCCAATGAGCAGGGACAACAGCATGTCGTCGGCGCAGCGCTCCCTGACCGGGCTCGCCCTAGCGCTCGTTCTCGCAGCGTGCTCGTGCGGGGCGGAAAATCTCGCAAGCCCACCGCATACAGAAACCGCGCCCAAGGCAGGGTCCTTGCCGACGCCTGCGCTCGCCAGCTCGCCCGCATCGCCGACGACCTCGGGCGTGGCCGAGCCCTCCGCCGCCGCTTCCGCGGGACCCCTTCGGCCGCTGTGGGAGGTCCCTTGGGACGGCCCGTTCGGTGTCGGGCCCCAAGGTCAGGTCGTTGCGACGCGAGGCAACGAGGTTGGCGTGGTCGACCCAGCAACCGGGGTCTTCCAATGGCACGTTTCTGGGACGTTTGGCGCCTCTCCATGGGGGGGCGCGCCCATCACCAACGATGGCAAGGCGGTTAGCTTCCGAAGGGAAGATCGCACGCTGTCGGCACACCGCCTCGCGGACGGGTCTTTGGCCTGGAGCACCACCCTGGAGACTACCTGGGAGTCGGCACCGGTGGTGCAAGTTTGCGGCAACAATGTGGTTCTCTTTCAGAACACGCGTACGCTTCAAGCCCACGACGCGGCGACCGGGGCACGTCGCTGGACGGTCAAGGTCGACAAGCACGCTACAGGTTTTGCGTGCGACACCGATCGCGCCTACGCGGTGCCGTGGCGCAGCGCGAACGACACCGCGGCTATGGAGGCCTTCGCGTTGGCAACCGGCCAAAAGCAATGGTCGGTCCCAGCGCCGGGCTTCTGGACGTACGCCGCCGTGGTGGATGGAAGACCGCTGTTCATCGATGAAAGCAGCATCGTTGCCCGCCAGCCCGACGACGGACACACGCTCTGGACGTATCAACGCCAGCAGGTTGTTCCTCTCCACCCTACCTACACGAGCATCCACGCGGTGCACGGCCCCGACCTGCTGG
>CAYLJT010000993.1:0-2670 GCA_964383995.1 uncultured Polyangiaceae bacterium | reverse complement strand
GCCCGAGCCGTACTTGAAGAGGCGGGCTTCGCTCTTCACGAGCTCGTAGATGCTCATCAGGTCGTCGTCGACGGACTGGATGAAACACGCCGAGCACTGGGGGCGCTCGTAGGCGTTGGCGATTTCGGAGGCCTTGGCCGCGCCCTCGTCCCAGGCGTAGTTGCCGCCGGTGCCCTGGATGCCGTAGCGATGCCAGAGGCCGCAGTTGAACCAAACGGGGGAATTGAAGGCCCCGAACTGGTTGACGAGGAGGTAGGACAGCTCGGCCTCGAAGGTGTCGGCGTCTTTGGTGGTGGCGAAATAGCCCCCGAAGCCCTCGCCCGCCTCGCGGATGCTGCGCGCAAGGCGATGAACCACCTGCCGGACGCTGGTCTCACCGAGCTCTTTTTTGCCGTGCAAACCGGCTTTTCGGAAGTACTTCGAGACGACGATGTCGGTGGCGAGCTGGGACCAACCGGCGGGGACCTCGGCCCCCTCCATTTTGAAGACCACGCTGCCGTCGGGGTTGTTGATGACGCTGCTGCGGCGCTCCCACGAGACCGTGTCGAGCGGGTCTTGCCCCTTCGTGGTGAATCTTCGATCGACCGTGACCCCCTTGGGGGCCGCTTTCTTGGCCGCGGCAGCCTTGGGGGGCCGAGCCGCTTTGCCGGAGGACGCCGAGCTCTTCATGGCCGACGAAAGCTTAACCCCGTTCTCACCTACGACCGATTGCGCCATCGCGACCTCCACAGGCGCGCCTTTCCGCGAGCCCGTTCCCAAAGTGCTTGCTTCGACAAAAACCTTGCCCACGGCCAAACCGGCAGCGTGTGCCTCGACGCTGGTCGCCTGGTCAGCGTGGGGCCGACCGGCGGTGCTATCTGCTCATGTGTCGAGTGGCGCAAAGACTGCGCGCTGCCGCCAGGACTTGGGGAGATACCCCAACATCTAGCGGTGGGCAAACAAAAAGGGCCCAACCGGTAGCGTCACGCTGATTACGCAGCAAATCTGCGATCCGGGTCGATTTCGGTTCAGGGTGAACACGCGGGGCCCTGTACACAGGGTTTCCCCCGGTTGTCCCCGGCCACGGGCCGGACGCACCCAGGTTGGGCACAGGCTTTCCCCCCGCTGCTGTGGATAACCCCGGAACTTCCGCGACCGAGGGCCTTTGGCGACGTCGCGGCGGGACGTCGGGGCGTCGCTCATCGGCTCCGCCAGCGTTTCACCGGCATCGAGGCGCTAAACGGCGGTCGCCCGGGCCGAAGAGGCGGTTAAAATCTCATCGAAGGCCCGACGCATGGCCCAGGCGGCGCCATCGG
Organism: uncultured Polyangiaceae bacterium; assembly: GCA_964383995.1. Taxonomy (GTDB): domain Bacteria; phylum Myxococcota_A; class Polyangia; order Polyangiales; family Polyangiaceae; genus CAYLJT01. The sequence continues at coordinate 1,375 of CAYLJT010000993.1, read as the reverse complement.
GACCCTGGGGCGCGGCTTCGTCGAGGGCGCTTTGCAGACGGACGCCGAGGCGCGCCCCCACGCCCGTCGCCCGCAGATCAGCGAGAATAAGCTCCGCGGTGTGCTTGTAGACGCGGTAGCAACCCGCGATGTCGCCCGCGTTGTAGGCCGGTGCGCCGACCGAAATGGCCTGCACCAAGCGCTGTGCGTAGCGGTCGGCGTCGGGCAGCCCTTCGAGCAGCACCGAGGCCGGCGCGGGTTGGCTGGCGAGGGTCGGCGTGGCCCCCGCCCGCACCTGGTCGAGGGCCCGCGAGACCGTGGAAAGCGCTCGATTCCCGCCGCCAAGGGCGCGCGCTTCGTCGGCGACGCGCTCCAAGTAAGTGGCCACCGCCGCGTCCCGCGGCTCCCTGCGCGCCAGTGTCGCGAGGGCCGAAACGAGGCCCGTGTAGTAGTCGCCAACCAAGTCGAGGTGGCCCGCGCCGTAGCGTGAAACGGCGATCAGCTCGGCCACCGCGATCTCGCGAACCAGGCCGCGCGCCGTGGGAATTTCGTTCGAAGCCGCGTGGAGCAGGTCGTCGAAGGCAAAGCGCATCTCCCACGCGCCGTCGGAGGGCGTGGCGGTGCGCGAGGCCCGCTGTTGCGCGGTGCGCAAACGCGCTGCGATGGCCACGAGCCCTTGGGGGTCGGCCACATCGGCCAGAATCTTGTCCGACGTTTGCCAATAGATGCGCAAACAGCCCGCGTAGTCGCCCGCGTTGTAGGCCGGTGCGCCGGCGTGGATCGCCGCGCGGATGGGCTCGACGACGCTGCTCGGCACGGCCCGCTCCAAACGCGCCGCGCTCGAGCGCGGGGCCGGCGCGTCGATCGCGCGCAAGGCGTCGATCACCGCCCGCGCCGACGCCGGTCGATCGGCCATGCGTTTTTGCAAAAGTCCGTCGACGATCGCAGAAAGCGGGGATGCCGCGAGGGTCGGGAGCTCCCGCGCGAGGGACGGCGGCGGCGCGCTCGTGTGCATCGCGGCAAGCTCGTTGACCGACGCGGCCATGAACGGCAGACGGCCTGTGAGCAGCTCGAACAGGATCACCCCGAGGGCGTAGAGGTCGGTGCGCGGGTCGGTGTCCGCGCTCAAGAACTGCTCCGGAGCCATGTACTCGGGCGTTCCAAACACCTGCCCCACGCGCGTGAGGCGCGTGCCCGCGCCCTTTACGCTGGCGAGGCCGAAGTCGAGCAGCTTGGCGATAGGCCCCTCGTCGTCCTCGGCGACCATCATGATGTTGTCGGGCTTGAGGTCGCGATGAACGATGCCGCGCTCGTGGGCGTGCACCAAACCCCGCGCGATCTGCTTGCCGATGGTGACCGTCTCGGCCTCGGAAAAGGCGCCCTTGCGCGACAAAAG
>CAYLJT010000992.1:0-2675 GCA_964383995.1 uncultured Polyangiaceae bacterium | reverse complement strand
TGAGGTGCGTCGCCTCGGGGCCCACCGTGATGAAGTTCTTCGAGCCGTTCAACAGATAGCCACCGTCCGGCCGTTTTTCGGCGAAGGTGAGCATCGTTCGCGCGTCGGACCCGCTCATCGGCTCGGTCAGGCCAAAGGCACCGAGCATTTGACCCTGGGCGGTGGGGGTCAAGATGGTCTCCTTTTGCCAGGGCGTTCCGAACTTGTAGAGCGGGTCGCAAAACAGGGAGTTGTTGACGCTCATGATCACGCCCGAGCTGGCGCAGGCGCGACTGACCTCTTCCATGACCACGGCGTAACTGACGTTGTCGAGCCCGGCGCCGCCGTACTCGGGTGGAATGGCGATGCCGAGGAACCCGAGCTCGGCCATCTGTGCGACGATCTCGCTAGGCCAGCGAGCGGTCTTGTCGAGCTCGGCGGCCTTCGGGGCAATCTCGCGCTCGGCAAAGGCCCGGGCGCTCTCGCGGATGGTCTTTTGATCGTCGGTGAGGTCGAAATACATGGGCTGTTCGCAGGAGTTCTTTTAGAAGCGGCCGACGACGGAGAAGCCGCCACCGTTTTGATCGAAGCTCGGCAAAACCTGGGCGCTAGCTTGTCCCTGGGCTTCTTTGTCCGAGCCACCCGACATGAGGATCATCGCCACACCGGCGCCCACCGCCGCGATGCCGACGCCAAACCCGATCGTGGAGATGAGCGCCTTGGACTCGGCCGAGTCGATTTTCTCACGGCCCGCGGGCGTACATTGCTTGTTGGGACACAGCGCAGGATCGTCCTCGGCGTCGCTCTTGTCGCCCGAGGCCATGATGCCCATCACCGCGCCCAGGCCGATCGCCGCGACGCCCACGCCGCCAACCACGAAGCCAATAGTCTTCATGGAGCCACCCTCTTCCGCGCCGGGAGGCGGAGGCTGTTCGATTGCCTTCTCGAGCGGGGGTACGGTGACCGCTTTGGCGTCGCCACTAGCACCGACATTGACCTTGACGATTTGATCTCGGAAGCCCGGAGCCGAAGCTTTGACCGTGACCTCTCCGGGATCGACCGGGAGACCCACGCCGAGCGCTGCCGTCGGCACGGGCTGGCCATTTTGTGTGATCGTTAGGCCCTCGACCGCCGTCGCCGTAATGGTCAGTCGCGAGAGCTTGGGCTCAAGGGCCTGGGCGCGCCCGCTGGCCTCTTCGACAATCTGTGGGCGGTTGTCTTTTCGCGCCTGCGCTGCGGACTGCTTGAACATGCCCCAGGCGGACGCCGTGCGACCGACCTTTTCGTAGGAGTCGGCGAGCTGGAACATGCTCGCTGCGCTCGGTACGAGGCCAATGCTCTGCTCGAACTTGGGGATGGATTCCGCGAATTTCTGCTCGTCCTTCAGCTTCACGCCCTCTTGGAAGAGGGCAATCGCCGGGGTCGTGGCGTCGGGGCTGGCCTGAGCGTGGGCCTCGCTCACCATGCCAGTCGGCCCGGCCACGAAGGCCGTCATGGATGCCAATACGAGTGTGATGATAGGCAGTTTGCGCATGGGTGTCAGTGCCCCCTTCGAGCTAGAAAGAACGCGTGGAGTCGGTGGTCGCGGTCGGCTTGGGTGGTGTGGTTGCCGTCGGTGGTGGAGGCGGCGGTGGCGGCCTGTCTGTGCCCGTTGTCGCCGGCGGCCGCCCTCCGCCTGTGTTCTTGCCTGCGCCTGTCGTCCCGCCCTTCGACTTGGGATCGGCGGTCGCTACCGGGGCCTCCGCCGTGGCAGCCGCGGGCGCACTGGCACTCTCGGCGGGGGCCGCGGTCTTCGGCTCGACCGGGGCAGTCGGCTGCTCGGGCGGCGTCACCACCGATGCGACCTCCGTCGGCGCCGGGCCCGCGGCGGGGCCCATGTTGGCGTCGCTGCCGCCCTTGAACTTCAGGAAATAGACGCCCACGCCGCCGCCCAAAACGATGGCCGCAAACAGAACCGCGAGGGCGATTACCGGGGCATTGGATTTGGGAGCGTCGACCCGCGGGGGCGCCTTGGCGAAGTTCGCGTTGGTGGACGCGCCGGCGAAGGCTGCTGCGGCGTTTTGGCTGGCCGGGCCCGAGTAGGGGTCGGGGACGATCTTCAGCGCCGGATCGGATTGCGGTCGTACCGGCGCCTGGGCGAAATTTTGCGGGGGTACGGGCGACGGAATCGCCTCGCGGCCGAGCACAACGGTGCCCCCGAGCGGTACGCCGCTCATTGCCGCGTTGGGGGTGGGCGCGGTGCCGGCGCGCGCCGATTCGCGGCCGGCCAAGCGGCAAATCAGGTCGATGGCGGCCTGGCAGCGCGAGGATCCGTAGGGGGCGAGGGCGACGACGAAGTCGGCCACCGATTGGTAGCGCTTGTCCCGCTCGCGGGCGTAGGCCTTCTCCAGCACAGCCGCGAAATGCTCCGGCAAATCTGGCCTTGCCTGGCGCAACGGCGTGGGCGTGCCGGTGAGGATCTCGGCGCAGAGCTGGGGCAGGGTCTCGGCGTAATAGGGCTGTTTTCCAGCCAAAAGCTCGAACAGCGCGACACCGAGCGCGTAGATGTCGGTGCGGTGATCGACCGAGCGCGTCTGCTGCATTTGCTCCGGCGACATGTACAGCGCCGAGCCCATGGCCGCGGTGGTTCGCGTCAAAGCGTCGACGTTGCCCATCACCTTGGAGATGCCGAAATCGAGCACCTTGACCAAGGGAGA
>CAYLJT010000991.1:0-2679 GCA_964383995.1 uncultured Polyangiaceae bacterium | reverse complement strand
TGGTCATCATCAACCTCGGCGCGAACGAAATCGAGAGCCCCAACCCGGGAGCGCGAGCCAAATCGGTGCGCCGCATCGTCGCGATCATCGGGGCACGCCCCTGCGTCTGGGTCTCCCCGCCGCTTTGGAAAAAGGACACGGGCATCCTCGACGTCATCCGCGAAAACGCGGCGCCTTGTCGCTACTTCGACACGGACGAGACGATCAAAGCGCCGATTGCCCGGCAAAAAGACGGCATTCATCCGAACGAAGAGGGCGGAAAAGTGTGGGCCGACGCGTTCTGGCGTTGGCTCGAAGCCCAGCGCGCGCTGGCCACGGAGCAGTCGAATGGCAGGCAATCCCCGTGGGCGCTCGGCGTGGCCACCCCGGACGAGTACCGCCCGCGGGGAGGGGAAATCTTGCCCGCTTTGCCGCCGAGCTCCCTGTCGGCCGTGCCCTAGGCCAAAGGGTCGACGACATCCACGATGAAGCGGTTCTCGGCGAACATCTGAAAGAACCCAGCGACCTTTGTTTCGAGGCCGGCGCCGGCCTCGGGGCCCAGGGCTTCGAGAACGCGCGCTAGGGCCTGCGTGAGCGGATGTCCGGCGCGCAGCTCGACCAAAAGCAGGAAGGCCTCGCGCGGCAACACCTCGTAGTGCACCACGTCGTCTCGGCGAAAAAGCGCGATGAAATAAGGCTCTTCGCGGCGTTCCAAGAAGTCGGCGAGCGGCGGCGGCTGGCCGTGTTTGGCGAGGTAGCGGAGAAGATGCACCTTGTGGTTGGCCTGGATCAGGGCCAGGTGGGGGTGCACGACGAGCCGCGCGCGGGACCAAAAATCTTCGGAAACGCCCTGGATTTTGCCGAGATCGAGGGGAGCCAGCTCGGCTCCGTCGAAGACATCCACGAAGGCGTTTTCGTAACGCGCGAGGTCCAGCGCGAGGCTCCGCCGTTCGCTGGGGAAGCCCGTGTAGCTCGCTGCAAACGCCGGAAAATCTGCGCCCAAATCGCGGAGCGAAGGGGTCTTGGGGGGAAAGGCCTGGAGGTAGCCCTCGCACAGCGCCTGGAAGCCCTCGTCGCCCAACACATGCAGCAGCGCGGGGTAGTCTTCGCGCAAACAGTCCACATGGCGGAGCCAAAATTGCCGCCGATAGATGTCGACCTGCTCGGCGGGCGAGACCCGCGCGTTGCCCGCCACATGCGCGGCCGAGCGAGCGGCCACCGCCGGGTCGTCCACGACGGGCTCGCTGCGTCGAAAGGCCTCGGCCAGAAAGCCCTGCACTTCAAGGAGCATGGGCCTGCTCCTGCGCGCTCGGAGCGCGCTTGCGAGCCACATCGCTGCGGATGGCGCGGGCCTTTTCGGCCTCCGCCAGCAACACGTCGAAGGTTGGGATGTCGTCGTCCCACTCGATCAGCGTCGACACCTCGCCGACGAGTTCGCACGCGCGGCGATACAGCTCCCAGACCGGATCGATGACGTGGGCGCTGTGCGTGTCGAGGATGTAGCGCCCGAAGTTGGTGTGCCCGGCCAAGTGCATTTGCACCACGCGCTCGTGGGGCACACCCTCGACGTACGCGCGCGGATCGAAGCCGTGATTGAACGACGAAACGTAGATGTTGTTCACGTCGAGCAAGAGCCCACAGTCGGCCTCTTCGACCACCGCGCTCACGAACTCCCACTCGCTCATCACGCTCGACGTGTAGGTGAGGTAGCTCGAGACGTTCTCCAAAAGGAGCCGCGTTTCGAGGAAGTCTTGAACCACGCGCGCGCGCTCGGCCACGTGCTTCACGGCCTCCTCGGTGTAGGGCAGGGGCAAGAGGTCGTGTAGGTTCACGCCGCCCGCGCCGGTCCAACAAAGGTGATCGCTCAGCCAGGGCGAATGCGTCTCCGCAAGCAGCTTCCTCAGCCGGCGCAAGTAGTCGAAGTCGAGCGGCTCGGGGCCGCCGATCGAGAGCGAAACGCCGTGCTGCACCAGCGGATAGTGGCTCATGGCCTTGCCCAAGTTGGTGCGCGGCAGGCCCCCCTCGACCATGAAGTTTTCGCTGATGATTTCAAACCAATCGACGTGCGGCCAAGCCTCAAAGATGGCGGCGTAGTGCGGAATTCGCAGGCCGACGCCCACCCCGAGATCGGGCAAACCCATGCGTTTTTGTCGATTCGCGCTCGCCATCGTAGACACCGTTGGAGCACAAACGAACGAACGCGGCCACCTGCGTGCGCCGCGTCGTTCGGGCCTATGAAAAGCCAAAGGGGGCCTTGGGAGCCCCCCGTTCGATCACTTGCAGTCCGCAGCCTTGCAGCCGCCCTGACCCTTGCACTCGTTCTTGCCACCGCAGTCGTTCTTGCCTTCGACCTTGCAGTTGCCCTTGCCCTTGCACTCGTTCTTGCCCTTGCAGCAGTCCTTGGCGCCCGTGGCAGCCGCGTCGGTCGCGGCCGCGGCCGGATCGGCGGTGGGGGTCGCGGGGGCCTCGGGAGCGGCAGGCGCCCCACCACAACCCGCGAGACCAGCAACCATGCCGCCAACTGCCGTGAACGCCAACGTCTTGACCATGTCCATGTGTTCTTCCTCCAGCTAACTTCCGTTTGGTGACGGAACGGTTACGTCAAATGCAAAAACCGGTTTCTGGTGAACCCGACGCGCGACCCTACGTGTCGGACGGTCCGGTGGTTTCTCGACGCACGAACCGGTGCATTCGGCTCAC
>CAYLJT010000990.1:0-2680 GCA_964383995.1 uncultured Polyangiaceae bacterium | reverse complement strand
GCTGCCAATCCCCCCGAGCCCGCGCAGGTCGCGGGCTCATTTTTTTTCAGCGATGCGTGTCCTCTACCTCGCACCCAACATCCCCGTCCCCGGCTCCCACGGCGGCTCCAGCCACGTGAGCGGCGTCTACCGCGCCCTCTCCAAGCTGCACGACGTCCTCGTCGTCGCGCGTCGCGGCTCGACCGATCCGCGGGTGTTGGCGGTGGGGGAGGGGCTGGCACCGGGGCTCAAGCACCTGATGCCGCTTTATTACGCGCCCCGCGTCTTCGGCCGCGTGCGCGCCTTTCGACCGGACGTGATCTACGAGCGCTATTCGGCCTTTGGCCTGGGGGGCCTGTTGGGCGCGCTGCTCGATGTGCCGACCGTGCTGATGACCCTCGACCGCGACGCCAGCCCGCTCTCGTTTCGCTACGCAAGGCGCATCGTGGCCACCAGCGACTCGTTCATTCCACCCGCATATCGCAGCAAATTGCGGCTCGTTTCGTGGGGCGTCGACGTAGCGGCGTTCGAGGGCGCGAACGGCGACGCGGTGCGTGCGCGCCTCGCGCCGAAGGGGGAGGCGCTCGTGGTGTACACGGGGAGCTGCGCCCATTGGCACGGCCTCGATGCGTTGATCGAGGTGGCCGCCGCCTGGTCGGGACCGCCCACGCGCTTCGTGGTGGTGGGCGACGGCGAGGACCTCGCGCGGGTCCAAAAGCTCGCCGACGAGCGCGGCGTGGCGGGGCAAATCGCCTTCGAGGGTCGCGTCGCCCACGAAGCGATCGGGCCCTACATCGCCGCCGCCGACGTGTGCCTGGCGCCCTACGCGCCGTCGCGGCACCCCATCTTTCGCAAGCACGGCATGGATCGCGACCCCATCAAGGTGCTCGAGTACATGGCCCTCGGCAAGCCCACGGTGACCATCGATATTCCGCGGTTTCGCGCGCTATTTCCGGGGAAAAACGACGTCGCGTTTTATGCCCCCGAGGACGCCGCGGGCCTCGCTGCCGCGCTGCTCGAGCTCGTGACGAACCCGGAGCGCGCAGCGGCGATCGGTGCCGCGGGGCAGGCCCTGGTGCTCGAAAAATACGGCTGGGATCACCACGCGCTGGAGCTCACCGCGGCCTTCGAAGAGGCCGTCAACGAGCACCAGGCGGCCCGTCGAGCAGCTCGCTGACCGTCACCGTTTGCAGGCCCTCGCCCGCGATGAAGTCGAGGATGTGGGGCAGGGCCTCGACGGTGGCCGTGCGCGGGATGTTGCGCTTCGAGTGGGGCGCGAGGCCGTCGTGGAGCAGCACGATCGCCCCCGGCAAGAGGCCCCAACGCAGCAGGCGCACGATGGTCCGCGCGTCCAGAAACTCCTTGCCGCTGGCGCTCCAATGCACGCAACGCAGGCCTTCGCGGGCGGCGATGGCCGGCGTGATCACGCCGCGCCGTCCCCAAGGAAAACGGTACAGGGCAGGGGACCGTTGCAGCACCCGCGACCACGTTTCGCGGCAGCGATCGAGGTCGGCCAAAAACGCGGCCTCGCTGTCCACGAGCGAGCGCTCGTGCCCGTAGGAATGGCAGCCGACCTCGTGTTCAGCCGCAATATCGACGGCGATTTCGGGGTTTTCGTCGACGTGCTTGCCGAGCAGAAAGAACGTCGCGCGGGCGTTTTTCGCGCGCAAAATCGAAAGGATGTCGCGGGTCCACGCGGGGCTCGGGCCGTCGTCGAAGGTGAGCGCGATGCGGGGCAGCGCGGGGCCGTGCATCGGCACGCCGCCCAGGCGCAGGGCGCTCTTGGCTTCGTGGTAGGCCCGAAGACCCTTCGCATAGGCAGCGCGCGTGAGCGACACGCTCCCTTCCTACGCCGCCGCCGGGTGCTCGTCGACTCCCCCGCGCTCGGCCCTTCGTGGTACCTCCCCAGGGGATGACGGCCCTGCCCCTACACGAGCGGTTGCGCCACGTGGCAAGCACGCTCGACGCCCAATTCATAGGCAAAGACGAGGTGATTCGCCTCCTGCTCGTGGCCGTGGTGGCGGGCGAGCACATGGTGCTCGTGGGGCCCCCCGGCACGGCGAAGAGCGCCCTGATCCGCACCCTCGCAGAGCAGCTCGATGCCCGTTATTTCGAGTATTTGCTCACGCGCTTCACGGAGCCCAACGAGATCTTCGGGCCCGTCGACATCGCCGCGTTTCGCGAGGGGCGCTACCGGCGAAACATCGAAGGCATGTTGCCCGAGGCCGAGATCGTGTTCTTGGACGAGGTCTTCAAGTCCAACAGCGCCATCTTGAATGCCCTGCTCACGCTCTTGAACGAGCGCAAATACACCTCCGGCGGGCAGATCCTGAGGTGCCCTCTGATCAGCGTCTTTGCGGCCTCCAACGAGGTGCCTTCGGACGAGACCCTCGACGCGATCTTCGACCGCTTTCTGTTGCGCGTGACGTCCGAGAACCTCGACGCCTACCACTTCAGCGAGCTCTTGCAGCGCGGTGTGGCCTTCGAGGTGATGCAGCTCGAACGGCGCACGCACCCGGCGATCGTCAAGGCCTCGGAGCTTGCGGCTTTGTCCGGGTCCTTCGGGGCGCGCATGGTGTTTTCGGACGCCTTCCTTTCGACCTACAAGGGCCTCGTGTTTCAGATCCGCGCCGAGGGAGTCTCCTTGTCCGACCGGCGTGTCGTGAAGCTCCTCAAGCTGTTCGCCGCGAGCGCCTACCTC
>CAYLJT010000989.1:0-2684 GCA_964383995.1 uncultured Polyangiaceae bacterium | reverse complement strand
ACTGTTCCCACCACTCCTTGATCCGCGCGGCCACGTGTTGGCTCGGATCGCGCGAAAGCTGCTCCGGAGCCGGCGCGAAGGTCACTTCCTGAGGCTCGAACCGACCGGTACGGGCGAAGCCGTGCGCCATGAGCCCGTCCAGGGTGCGGTTGTTGAGGGCGTCGCCCGTTCCGCGCCACATCCGGCCATGTTCCAGGTCGAACCACTCGATGGCGCCCTGGGGGACCGAAACGCACCAGCGAAATCCGCCGTGCCACGCCACGCGCGCGGGATCGGGCACCGCCACCACCGACGCGCTGGTCGGGAAGCTCCCGAGCGTGAAGCGTCCGATGTCATACGGAAGCGGTGCCCACTCGACCTGGGCCTCCGGGCGATCCCAGCAGAGCGCCTCCAGCACGGCGTCGGCGCGCGCGCGGGCATCCGGGAGAGCGAGGCTCCTCTTGAGGACCCGGAGGTCGATCTGCGGGGAGGTCGGCGCGTCAAAAGTCGTCATGGGCTGCGCGAGGGATGCCGGTCGCCACGGGCGCGGTGTCGGGGTAGCCATCGGGGTGAAGCGTCTACTGCACGCGTGTAGCGTATCGATCGAGCATGGCCAAGCTTAGATCATGCGCCGGCCCGCTATGCAACGTCTTCGCGTGCTTCGGGCGGAACCACCCCGCAATCGACCCGGCTGGCCGCAGAGACCAGACGAAGGCGCGTTTGGATACCGGCGCAGCGGGGCCGCGACGCGCCGCTAGAGCGGCAAGATGCCGCGCCGGTCCAGCCCTCGCTCGGTCCAAGCGCGAGGCCTGCGGGTTCTTGCGGGATTTAGAACTGCCCGCTCACGGCCACGCGCTTCGACGAGACGACCAGGCCAACCGTGACAGGATCGGTGTCTTCTGGCCAGAGCACGACGGTGAGGGGCACCGCGACGCCGGCTGCGCTCGCGGCGATGAACGAGGCCAGGGCGGCGTTGTGCAGTGTGTTGGCTTCGGATACCTGGTCGGCCAGGTCGCTGCAGGCGGGGGTGGCGGAGCCCGCGCACCCGCTCTGCCCAAGACCGTTTTCGCTGCGGGTTCGGTCGGCGTCTGCGAGCTTGCCATCGCCGGCTAGCCACAGGCCTACGCCCGCGCCTGCCAGCGCCAGCGCCACGCCACCTTCCACCAGCAAGAGCGGCAAGGGGGCGCCTTCGTCACGGCTCGGCGCGCCTTCGCCGTTCGGCTGCGGAGGCGGGGTCGGTTCGGCCTGGGGCGCGGGCTTGGGCGCCAGTCGCTTTTCGGCGAGCGCGATCAGCTCTTCCAGCTTCTTTCGGCGTTCGGGGCTGACCACCTGGTAAGGTTCGTTGAGCGCGAAGCTCAGGTGCTCCTTCGCGTCCGCGAACATGCCGAGCTCGATTTCGGCCTCCCCCAGCTTGCCCGCGATTTGGGGGTGGTTGTTGGCGCGAAACGCCCGCAAAAAGGCCCTCCTGGCCTCTGCCCACTGGTGCTGATCCATGAGCTTCAGGCCTTCTTCGAAGGAGTCTCTGGCGATTTTTCGGGTCTCTTCGACGCTGGGGTCGGCGTGGGCGCTGCGGCTCGGCACCGTCAAGGTCAGGCTCGCCAACAAGGCCACCAGGGAGAATCGCGCATGCTTCATGGGTCACCAGAGGAGGTGCGACAATACACCAACGACCACCAACGTCGTTAGCAAGGTGGAGATGCACAGCACCACGACCACCTCCACCCAGAGCGGGCGGCGCCCGCCCTGCACGCTGCGCTGGCCCGGGCCCTCGCGCCGCGTGGCCTGCGTGGGCGCGGCGGGGATGGGCTCGGCCAGCGGCAAGGCGGAGGCTGGTTTGGGTGAAGGCGAGGGGCGACGCGGCGGGCGTTCCAAGGCGTGCGGCGACGCGGCACGCAGGGCCCGCGCGAACTGTTCGGCGGAGCGAAAGCGGTCGGCAGGCAGCTTCTGGATGGCGCGCATCACCACCGCCTCCAGCGCCGGGGAGACCTTCGCGAAGTTGGACGGTGGTGGCGGCGTTTCGCCGACCTGGGCCTCCAACAGCGGCCCCAGTTGCCGAATATCTGCGAAGGGCCCCCGGCCCGCGAGCAGCTCGTACAGAATCAAACCGGCAGCGTACAGATCGGTTCGGCTGTCGACGGCCCGGCCGGTGGCCTGCTCGGGCGCCATGTAGCGGGGCGTGCCCAGGGTGACGCCCTGATCGGTGGGCACGGCGATGGGCTGGGGCGCGGTGGCCGCCGCGCCGCGCAGCACCTTGGCGATGCCGAAATCGAGGATTTTGAGCTGCCTTTGCCCGCGCGAATCGCGGTCGCACAAAAACAGGTTGGCGGGCTTCAGGTCGCGGTGCACGAGGCCGAGGGCGTGCGTCGCGTCGAGCCCGTCGAGCAGCTGGAGCGCGACGTCGATCGCTTCCTTCGGGTCGAAGCGACCGTGGGCGCGCAGCTCGTCCGCGACGGTGTGGCCGGACAGCAGCTCCATCACCAGGAAGGGGCGACCGTGGCGCGTGGTGCCGATGTCGAGGGCGGAGACGACGTGCGGCGACGCGATGCGCGCGGCCGCCTGCGCCTCCAGACGCAAACGGTCGACGAAGGTCGGATCGTCGGCCAGGTTGGCGTGCAGCAGCTTGATGGCCACCAGGCTGCCCAGGCGAAGATGCTCGGCCACCACGACCTCGCCCATGGCCCCTTGACGGAGGGGGCGGACGAGAC
>CAYLJT010000988.1:0-2703 GCA_964383995.1 uncultured Polyangiaceae bacterium | reverse complement strand
ACGCCGGCTACGACGAGGCCTTGATGCTCGATCCCCACGGCTTCGTGGCCACGTGCAACTCCACCCACTTCTTCATCGTGCGCCGCGGTGAGGTCTGGACGTCGAGCGGACAATATTGCCTGCCCGGCATCACCCGCAGCAACATCCTGCGCATCTGCCGCGCCGAGGGCATCCCGGCCTTCGAAAAATCCTTCTCACTTTACGACGTGTACGGCGCCGACGAGGCGTTCGTCACCGGCACCTTCGCCGGCTGCGTGCCCGTGCGCGAGGTCGACGGTCGGCCCGTGGCCCACCCCCTCGCCGACGACGCCACCTGGCAAGGTCCGGGACCCATGGTAAGACGCCTCTCGCGGCTATATCACGAGCTGTGCGACCGGGAGGCGACTCGACCATGACATCCCCCGGCGTCACGCGCGTCGCGATGTGGTCGGGCCCGCGCAATCTGTCCACGGCGCTGATGTACGCGTTTGGCAACCGCGCCGATTGCTTCGCCTGGGACGAGCCGTTTTATGCGTTTTCCCTGCGAAATGCGGGCAACGACCACCCGCTGCGCGAGCTGGTTCTGGCGTCCTACGACGACGACTACGAACGCGTGGTCGCGGCCTGTCTGGCCTTGCCGCCCGCTGGCAAGACGGTGTTCTACCAAAAGCACATGACCCACCACATGCTGCCGGGCTACGACCTCGCCTGGATCAAGGGGGTCGAGAACGCGTTCCTCATCCGCCGCCCCGAGCGCGTGCTAGCGAGCTACGTCAAGAAATGGACCGAGGTCAGCCTGCGCGACATCGGCTTCGTCCAGCAGGCGGAGATCTTCGCGCGGGCCGCGGATCACCTGGGATTTGCGCCGCCGGTGCTCGACGCCGACGACCTGCTCGCACAGCCCGAGGCGATTTTGAGGGCCCTGTGCGGCGCCCTCGGCCTTGGCTTCGACCCCGCCATGCTCACCTGGCCCGCGGGGCCCAAACCCTTCGACGGCGTCTGGGCTGCCCATTGGTACGACGCGGTGTGGCGCTCGACGGGCTTCGCACAGGCCGGTCCAGTCTCGGACACATCGACCGATCTACCCGACGCGCTGCGGCGCTTGGCCGACGAGGCCAGGCCGTCCTACGAGCGCTTGTCTAGCCATCGCCTGCGCCCTGTCCCTGCCATCTGAGGGCCGGTTCAGGATTGTGTGATCGCGCCGTTGACCTTCAGATCGCCATTGATCTCCACGGGTCCGTTCAGCGTGATCGTGCCGCCCTCGATGGTCACCGTACCACCCTTGATGATCACGTCGCCCGCGGCCTCCACGGTCACGCCGCCCGCCACGGTGACCGACATGTCGCCGTCGACACCGATCTTGGTGTCACCGCTCGACTTCGTGGTGATCGTGCCCGCGCTGGCGGTGATGCCCCCCGCGGTGAGCGACATGGTTTTCTTGGCGCGCAGGCGCATGTCCCCTGTGTGCGCCGTGCCGATCCAGTTTTTCTGGGCGCAAATCAGGATGCAGTCTTCCACGCTGACAAACCGCATGTCCCGCCGGCTCATCACGCCGACCGACGTGCCCTCGTCGAGGGGCGGCGCTTCGGCCTCGGGGTAGTAGCCACCGACGATGCGCACCAGATTGGCCTCCAGATCGAAGGTGCCCGCCGTGGTGACGCGAACCTCGCGCCCGCCTGCCACCTCGATGGCCTCGGGGGATTTGAGCTGGGCAAGGGACTCGCCCATCACGCTCGCCGTGTGGAAGGAAGACAGCGCCGCCACCCGGTCGCCGAACACCAGGCCCGTGTCCCTTCCCATGAGCGCCGCCGTCTTCGAGCCCATCACCATGGCCGCGGGCCCCAGCGGCTCGCCCAGGGCCTCCCCTTGCAACCTACCCATGGCCCGATCCAGACCGCCGTCCGTTGTCCGAGACCCCGAGCGCACGGCTTCGAATACCGCCTGCTCGCCGAGCTCTTTGACCATGGAGCCGAGGGCGCTGAACAGGGCGCCACCGGCCACGGGGCTCGGCTCTTCTTCGGGGGCTTCGTCGTCGTTTGTCTCGGACACATTCTCCGGGGCGAGGGCGAGCTTCTTCAGGTCGCGGTGGACTTCGGAGGTCAGGACGGACCCTGGTTGATCCATGCCACGCTCCGCCGCCAGCGCGATGGCGTCGACGCCCGCCGCCAGCACCGCGTTGTGACCGACCAGCGTGGTGGACGAGCCTGCCATCACGGTGCGCCGCTGCGTTGCGCTGTTGTTGGACAGCCTGGACGCCTCGCTCACGTTGGCAAGGGTCGTGATCAGCGAGCCCTCCTCGGCCTCTTCGGTGGAGCCGAGCTGCATGGTCGTCTTGGCGTGGGGCGTATGGATGCGGATGCGCTCCATGCCATGGGCGTCTTCCATCACAACTTCGTTGTTGGAGCCCGTACGCAGCACGTTTTGCGTTTGATTGATCACGTCGACGGGACTCGACGTGATGGGGTTCGGAGCCGCGCCGACGATGATCGGCCTATCCGGATCGCCGTTCACGAAGCCCACCAGCACCTCGGTGCCAGGGCGCAGTGGAAAGTGCATGCCGTAGTGAGCGCCCGCGTGGGGCTGCATCATGCGCACGGGGTGGGTGGCGCCGAGGTCGGTCTTGCCAGACCTGTCGAGCGCCATGCGTAAATGGTAGCGCCCGGCCTCGTCGAGCTCGGCGTAGTCGCCCTTGATGGCGCCGTCGATCACCGCGTTGGCAAGACC
>CAYLJT010000987.1:0-2704 GCA_964383995.1 uncultured Polyangiaceae bacterium | reverse complement strand
TTGAGGTTCTTCGCGAGCAGACCGGCGATCTTCTTGATGCGGTTGTCGGTGGCGTTGTAGATGGTCTGCGGGGGCAGCAAGAGCGTCGCATCGCCGCTGTGCACGCCTGCGTTCTCGACATGCTCGCTGATCGCCCAGGTGATGAGCTCGCCGCGATCGGCCACGGCGTCGATCTCGATTTCGCGCGCGTGGGTCTCGAATTTGGACACAACCACCGGAAATTCGGGGGAAATGCTGCGCGCGCGGGCCAAGATGGCCTCGAGCTCGGTGGGCTCGTGGGCGACGCTCATCGCGGCGCCCGACAGCACGTAGCTCGGCCGCACGAGCACGGGGAAGCCGCCCAAACGCCGGACGATATCGGGGGCCTCGTCGACGTGCGTGACGTGGGCCCAGAGCGGCTGGTCGATGCCGAGGCGGTCGAGGAGCGAGCTGAATTTGCTGCGATCCTCGGCCATGTCGATGCTCTCGGCGCTGGTGCCCAAGATGCGCACGCCCGCGCGGTGCAGGCGGATGGCCAGGTTGTTCGGCACCTGCCCGCCCATCGACACCACGACGCCGTACGGCTGCTCCCGCTCGTACACGTCCATGACCCGCTCGAAGTTCATCTCGTCGAACACGAGCTTGTCGCAGACATCGTAGTCGGTGCTCACCGTCTCCGGGTTGTAGTTGAGCATGATGGTCTCGTAGCCAAGCTCGCCCGCGGCCTGGATGGCGTTCACGCAGCACCAGTCGAACTCGACGCTGGAGCCGATGCGGTAAGAGCCCGAGCCGAGCACCATGATCTTCTTGCGCCACGACGACGCGACGTCCGTCGCGCGAGCGTGGTAGCTCGTGTAGAGGTAGTTGGTCTCGGCAGGGAACTCGGCGGCGAGCGTGTCGATTTGGGCGACGTGGGGCTCGACCCCGTGGCGCTTGCGAAGATCGCGGACGGCGCTGTGCGTGCTCTTCGTGAGGTGACCGATGAGCCTGTCGGAGAAGCCGAGCTCCTTCGCGTCGCGCAACATTTGCTCGGGGATCGGGTGGGGCACGTGGGACAGCTCCCGGTGCATGCCCACCACATCGGCGATGGCGCTCAGGAACCACTTGTCGATCTTCGACAGCTCGTGGATCTCGTCGACCGACATGCCGTCGCGCAGGGCCTTGGCGATGGCGAAGATGCGGAGCGGCGTGGCGTTCTTGATTTGGTCTCGGACATCGTCGAACTCGAAGGCGTCCGGATCGAGGCCCTTCACGCCGATGTCGATCATGCGCAGGGCCTTTTGGATCACCTCGGGGAAGGTGCGGCCGATGCTCATGACCTCGCCGACGCTCTTCATTTCGCTGCCGATGCGCAGCGAAGCGCCGCGGAACTTGCCGAGGTCCCAGCGGGGGATTTTGCACACCAGGTAGTCGAGGGCGGGCTCGAAGAAGGCCGTCGTGCGGCGGGTGATGGCGTTGGCGATCTCGGGCAGCGTGTAGCCCAAGGCGATCTTCGCGGCGACGTAGGCCAGGGGGTAGCCCGTGGCCTTGCTGGCGAGGGCCGACGAGCGCGACAGGCGCGCGTTGACCTCGATCACGCGGTAGTCGGTGCTGTTGGGATCGAGCGCGTATTGGATGTTGCACTCACCGACGATGCCCACGTGCCGCACGACCTTGATGGCGATGGTGCGGAGCAGTTGGTACTCCTCGTCGTTGAGCGTTTGGCTGGGGGCGACGACGATGGATTCACCCGTATGGATGCCCATCGGATCGAAGTTTTCCATGTTGCAGACGGTCACGCAGTTGTCGCGGCCGTCGCGCACCACTTCGTACTCGATCTCTTTCCAACCCCTCAGACACTCTTCCACGAGCACCTGCGGCACGCCGCCGTCGAAGGCGCGCTGCACCGCGGCCTCCAGCTCTGTCTCGGACTCGACGATGCCGCTGCCCTTGCCGCCGAGGGCGTAGCCGCCGCGGAGCATGACGGGCATGCCGATCTCTTTGACCGCCGCCTTCACCTCGGCGGGCGTGTGACAGGTGCGCGATCGCGCCGTTTTCACGCCGATTTCGTTCAAGCGGTCGATGAACAGCTTGCGGTCTTCGGTGTCGCGGATGCTCTTGATCGGCGTGCCCAACACGCGCACGCCGTACTTCTCGAGCACCCCCGAGTCGTGCAGTTGCAGGCCGCAGTTGAGGGCCGTTTGACCGCCGAACGAGAGAGCGATGGCGTCGACCTCTTCTTTGACGATGACCTTCTCCACGAGCTCGGGCGTGACCGCGACGAGGTGAATCCGGTCCGCCAACCCTTCGCTGGTCTGGATGGTCGCGATGTTGGGGTTCACCAACACTGTGGCGATGCCCTCTTCTTTGAAGGCTTTGATCGCTTGCGAGCCGGAGTAGTCGAACTCGCCGGCCTGGCCGATTTGCAACGCTCCCGATCCGAGGACGAGGATGCGTCGGGGCTTCTTGGGTAGATATGCGCCGTACATGAGGGTTCCTCTCTCGAATCAGGCAGCGCGGCCGGAGCCGCTGCGCGCCATCGCCCCAACGAGGCGCAAGAAGTCATCGAACAAGAAGGCCGCATCCTGGGGACCAGGCGACGCTTCGGGGTGAAATTGCACGCTGAAGAAGGGCTTCAGGCGCGAGCGAACGCCTTCGTTGGTGCCGTCGTTGATGTTGACGAACCAGGGCTCCCAATCGGCGGGCAGCGAGGTGTCGCTCACCGCGTAGCCGTGGTTTTGGCTGG
>CAYLJT010000986.1:0-2704 GCA_964383995.1 uncultured Polyangiaceae bacterium | reverse complement strand
CTTCGGCTCCTCGAAGAAGAGCGGCGTGCTCGTGGTGCGCAGCGAGGACGACGTGGGAAAAATCTTCCTGCGCAAGGGCATCGTCTACTTCGCGTCGATCAACGATCTCGAGGAGATCCCCCCGCTGAAAAGCGTGTATCGCCTGCTCACGTGGACGAAGGGCACCTTCGATCTCGAGCCCCCGGACGAGCGCCCCATGAAGGGGGAAATCAACGCCACCGTGCAGGAGCTGTTGATGGAAGGGTTGCGTCAGATCGACGAGCTCAACCACATTCGCCACAAGCTCCCCGACCTCACCGCGCGCCTCTTGCTGTCGCACCCGCTCCGCGGCGCCCTGTCCTCGCTGAGCGCAAAAGAGCTCGAAATTCTCCAGCTCGCCTACAACCACGGCCACCTCGCTACGGTGCTCAACAAGAGCGCCGAGACCGACCTCGAAACGGCCAACGTGGTGCTCAAGCTCGTGCAGGGCGGCTTCCTTCATCCCGAGTGACCGAGCCCACGCCTTCGGACGCCAACGACCCCACCGAGGCGCTCGTCGAGGTGCACGCCGACCTCGATGTGCCGGGGGAAACCGCGCGGCAGACGCGAGTGTTCCTCGCGTGGCTCTTGTGCCTCGGCGTGGCGGTCACGCTCGCAATCAGCGCACGCCCTCGGTCCGATCGACCGGGCATGCCGCCCACCGAAGAGGAGACCGCACGATCCCGTTGGGAGCGCGTTCAAATCGCGGCTGGGGTGGGTCTCGCGTTGCCCTTCGCGCTCACGCTGCTCATCACGCATTGGCACCGGCGGGGCGGTGGCCATGCGCGGGGCATCTACGTCGACGTCACCGAAGGCGGCGAGCTTCGCATCTGGGGCAGGGGGCACGGCGAGCGCGTCAACCTGCAGGGCGCCGAGCTCGAAGAGTACCTGGTCGACGCGTACGCGGGTCGCCTCGGGGCTTGGCGGCAACGGCGGATGCGCGTTCGCACGCGCAAGGCGCCTGCCCGGGGCTACGTGACCGAGCTCGTGCTCGCGGCGCGCGCCACGGAGCACGATGGGCGTGAAGGCCTGCGTCTGGAAGGCGGGGAGGGGGACTGCGTCGAGCTCGCGCGGACCGACTACGAGGCCGTGCGTTCGTTTGTGCTCAAACGACTCTAGCCCCTCGCGTCTGTCGAAGCGCCATCGAGGTTAGAGAGGCAGGCGTGCGCGCAGTGCCTCGTTCGAGGCGCGCTGCGGGAGGAATGTCGGTGGGGGGAAGTGGAGGGCTTGAAAGCATCACGAGAGCAAGGGGGCGCGTTGCGCGCCCCCCGGGGGTGCTCTCAGTAGATGCCCTTCATCGACGGCTGGGCGAAGCCGAGGTCGCGGATCGCCATGCGCATGAAGTAGGGCAATTGCACGTACTTCTGGAGGGCTACGCAGGACGCGTTGGCAGCGCAAGTGCACTTGGAGTTGTCCGCCGAGTTGCAGCCGGGCTTGCCAGCGGCGAGGACGCCGCCGCTCGAGCTGATGGCCGCGACATTGGGATCCCAAAGCACCTGGGGCAGGCCGTTGGTGAGCACGGGCTCGTACCAGTCGGTCACGCCGTCGCCGTCGTTGTCGATCGCGGTGGTCTCGTAGGCCTGCACGAGCAGGCTGTTGGCCCACTCGAGCATGCGCGCCGAAATGCCCTTCTGCACGGTCTTGCCGAAGATCACCTCGGTGCCGTAGGTCTTCGCGATGTAGATCTCGCCGGTCGGGTTGTGGAACTCGATCCGGTTACCGAAGCCAGGATCGCTGTCGGCCCCGAGCTCCCAGATGCTCATCATGTCGAGCCAATCCTTTTGATTGTTCTCCAGGATGTAGGCGAGGGTCCAAGCAATCAGGAACTTCTGTTGCTCGTAACCCACCTGGGGATCGATGACGGCCACGTTCGCGGGGGCGAGCGGGTTGAACGGGTTCTCCGTCGAGGCGCCGTAGCTCGAACAAACCATGCTGCCGCTTGCGGGGAAGCACGATTCGGGGCCCGAGGGCACCCACCACGACGTCCAGGCGATGGGCGTCGCGGGGTACTTCTTCGCATCGGGGTCGGGGTTGGTCGACGCCGTGTCGAGGACGGGGTTGCCGCTGGAATCGGCTTCCAAACGCGGGCCCTTGATCTGCTCGTCGTCCGTCAGGTTGTTCCCGAGCCAGCGGCGGTAGCCGTCGGGGAACAGGTCGGCGAGGGACACCGCGCGGTAGCGAGGATCGAGGAAGTCGGTGAGCGAGTCGCTGATGAAGTTGTCGACCGATTCGGTGAACAACATCGTCGCGTACACCTTGTCGTAGTAGCAACCAGCGTTGTTGGTGTACTCCGAGTCGTACTCGCCCTTGCCTTCGGCCAGCGTGTTTTCCATCAACATGCCGCCGAAGCCAACGTTGCCGTAGTAGCCCGTGGCGCCGTTGGGGATGACGACGCGGGTCGCTCCGCCGCCGGAGAAGCCCGAATCAGGGCTGCGCAGGACGTTGTCGATCGGGTCGCGGTAGTGGGGGCCGGGCTCGGGGCGCTGCATCTCGCGGGTGAAGTGGTCGAAGCCAATCCCTGACGCGAGGAGGTTCTCCTTGAAGAACTCGGGCGCCAAGGCGGGCCAGAAGTCGTCAAAGTTGTAACCAACCTCCAAGGTGAAGTCCTTGTAGATGTTGTAGAGCAAACCAAGGCCCTTGGCGGCGTCGCGCATCTTCTCGTTGTAGCGACCGAGGCGGCGGTTGG
>CAYLJT010000985.1:0-2708 GCA_964383995.1 uncultured Polyangiaceae bacterium | reverse complement strand
CGAAGACGACGAGGACGACGAGGACGAAGACGACGAGGACGACGAGGACGAAGACGACGAGGACGAGGACGACGAAGACGAGGAAGACGACGACGAAGCGAGCTGAAGCAGGCTGCTAGTCGGTCGGATCGGCGTAGCTGGCGGCCAATTTGGCGACGGCCTTGCGCAGCTCCGCGTGGGCGATGAGCTTGCGTACGAGGGTCCAGAGCTCGGGGTCGGCGAGGGCCGCAAAGGGGGTGTTGCTGGGGCGGCGCTTGCGCACGATGGCGTCGGGGCCTTGGGCGCGGAGCGCGTGCATGCGCTCGATCGAGGCCTTGGTCGGAAACAAGTCACCGCGCTCCCAGGCGCTCACCGTCTCGGGCTCGAGGCCGAGGGTCAGTCCAAGCTCTTTGGCGGTGCAGCGCAGCTCTTTGCGCAGGGCGCGCAGATCGTCGGGCGTCATCGGTGGATCTTTCGCGGGTTTGCGGCGGAGACCGCGCATTCATAGCGCCGTTTCGAGGGCTCGAAAAAAAGTTTGCTCCGCGCGCAACTGGGAGGTGGCAACGGTCGATAGACGGGTATGGCAAAGCAACGTGCGTGTTGGGTGCTCTGCGTCCTGCTCTCGGGCTGCGGTTTTCGCGACCTACCGTCGGGAAGGCAAGGCGCGGGCGCCGCGGGGGGCGTGGAAGCGACGTTTTCCCCTGTCGATCAAGGCGCTCATCTCTTCCAGGTCAGTCGAGCCGAGATCGTCACGGAGGGTTCCCTTGACCGAGACAAGGTCTTTCTCTTCTCTGGGAAGCTCGGGCCGAGCCATCGCAAGCAGGTGGAAAAAGGCGAGCTCTCGGGCGCCCTGACAGAGCGGATCGTCCCCTCGTTGATTTGGTCCGACGACCCGTCGCACACGGGGCTCGCGCCCCTTGTCCCCTTGACGCTCGACGAGACCTATACGCTTGCCACGGGGGATCCACCGTCGTCATGGGAGGTCCAGGTGGCGCCCGCGGGTCCTCCTTTGCTCCCGCGCTTTTGGCCTCCGGCAGACCTCGACGCGACGGGGACCTGGGCCATCTATTGCGGACCTACCGCGCTGCCGTACTTCGAAGCACGGACAGAGGTGCTCGCCCCCGACGGCGTGGTGGCAACCGTGCGCTGGGGAGCCTTCGAAGGGCAGGGGGATCGCTGTCTGCGAATTGACCTGGAAAATCTGGAGAGCTCCACGGCGGGTTGTCTACCGCCGAGCGCGATTGACTTGGAAAACGGCATGGTGCTGCTCGACCCCGCGCCCCTTGGCAAGGTGGCCGATGCTCCCTTGGTGGAGCCCCTTACCTGCGACCTCGACGAGCTGCCCATGGGCCCGGGTTGCCTTCGCGTGCAGGACGACCGGGCCTGGCTCCGCTCGCCGCGGGCGCCCCTGTTTTGGCTGCTGTCTTCGGCGGATGGCCTGCTTGTCGCCGAAACGACGCGGGACCGGGCTGTCGTGCGGGTGGGTCCGCTCCCGCCGAGCAGCGATCTGACCATGACCTTTGTGGCCCTGGAGCTGTCCGGGGCGGCGACGACAGGCACCCTGTCTCTCCGAACCCAGGCACCGATGGCGCATATGGTCTTGAATGAGGTCCTGGCCAATCCCATCGGCGCCGAGCCCGATCAGGAGTGGGTCGAGCTTACGAATGACGGCGTGGTTTCAGGCGATCTGGCTGACTATGTGCTGGAAGACGCGGGGGGTCTTACCCTGCTGCCGAGCGCGGTGGTCGCGCCCGGGGAGCTTGTCTTGCTGGTGAACGACAGCTACGACGTTGATGCGAGCTTCGATGTGCTCCCGGACGACGGTACGGTTTTGGTGAGGGTGCCGGCGCTTGGAAAAAACGGCCTGTCGAACAGCGGGGAAGCGCTCTTGTTGCGCGACCCCGAGGGGCGCGTGGTGTCGCAATTTCCGGCTTCGCCCAAGCCCCACGCGGGGGAAAGCGTCGCGCGGGTGCGACCCGACGCCCTGGATAGCGAAGCGAGCTCGTTCGTGCGCGCGGCGCCCACCCCGGGTTGGCCCAACGGCCTCGAAGCGCCGTGAAAGAAGAGGTCGAGGGGACGGCGCGCCCCCCGCGTGCTACAGGTCGTCTCCCATTTCGCCGGCGCGCGCCGCTGGCAAGGAGATCGCGTTGGGAAAGCTCATCGAAGGAAAGTGGCACGACGAGTGGTACGACACGAAGGCATCCCGCGGGCATTTTGTCCGAGACAGCGCGGGCTTCCGCAACTGGGTCACGGCCGACGGCACCCCCGGTCCCTCCGGTGAGGGAGGCTTTCCGGCCCAGCCCGGGCGCTACCATTTGTACGTCTCTCTGGCCTGCCCGTGGGCGCACCGCACGTTGATTTTTCGGCAGCTCAAGGGCCTGACGAACATGGTCTCGGTGTCCGTCGTCCACCCCCAAATGTTGGAGCACGGTTGGACCTTCGCGCCCGGTCCGGGGGTCGTGCCCGATCCCTTCGGCGGCGCCGCCTACCACCACGAGATCTACACGCGTGCCACAGAGCCAGAGCTTTTCAGCCGGCGTCTGGCGTTGTTCCGTGAGGGCGAGCTGGCGGACGAGCAACTGCGGGATCTCGTCGTGCGGGTCGGTGCAAGCCACGTGATCGCGAAATCGGATGGAATGGAGCACCAGCTGACACGAATCGGGTTCACCGTGCTCGGCACCGCCAGCATCTGCGAGGGCGACGCAGCCCGGCTCTTCACAGGTGCACCT
>CAYLJT010000984.1:0-2714 GCA_964383995.1 uncultured Polyangiaceae bacterium | reverse complement strand
CTCGTGCTCGAGGTGGCCGAAAACAACAAAAACGCCCTTCTTTTCTACCGGAAACGCAACTTCTACAAGCTCGACTCGGCGATCTTCCTGGCCAAGCGCGTTGCCGTGGACGACGAGCTTTTGCCGCCGCGCAAGCTGCCGACCCGCCGCCCTCGCGCCGAGGGGGACGACAAACCGAAGGCAAAACGCGGCAAAAAACGCACGAGCGTTCCGCCCCCCAAATAGCGACGATCGGCCGCTACGCGGAGCTCGAAGGGGCGGCGGGCGACTCGGACGGCTCGTCCGGCGCGAGCGTGCCGCCGATGGATGCGTGCAGCGCGCGCACGGCCTTGTAGGTCCGGTCCCGCAGGTCCGCGACACGCACGCCCTCGCGACCTTCATTTCGCGGGTGGATGGGCTGACCAATGCGCACTCGGACGACGCGCATGGTGCCGTCTCCGGTGTCGATGGCCCCCTTGTGCATGAGCTTGTGGGTGCCCTCCAGGGCCACCGGCACGACCGGCACTTGCTTGCGCACGGCCGCATAAAAGCCGCCGTTTTTGAAGGCCTTCATGATGCCATCCTCGCTCCGCGTGCCCTCGGGAAACACGAGCAAGGGCTTGCCCTGACCGAGCACTTCCTCGAAGCGCGCGATGACCTCGGCCGCCGCGCGGGCGCCCGAACGGCGGTCGACGGGCACGTGGCCCGCGAGGCCGAGATGCCATCCCAAGAACGGGATGTTGAACAGCTCGCGCTTGGCGGCCCACTTGAAGTCACCTGGCAAGGAGCCCCCCAAAACCAGCACGTCGAGCAGGCTCTGGTGGTTCGCGCAGTAAACGAAGGCGCCCGAAGACGGCGCGTTTTCGAGGCCGTCGGTCAGGACGTCGATGGACAGGCCTCGCGCGCTGACCTGACACCAGCGGCGCATCGCCCAGAGGCTTGCGCGGCGGTCTTTGGTCAGCGGACCGAGGGCAAGGGAGACGGTGCCGTAACCGACAGTCCGAGCGGTAAACGGCAGCCACTGGCGGACGGCACGAAGAGCTTCCGAAGGGCCCATGGCGGCGTCTTACCATCACCGGTTTTCGGGGAAAACGCGTAGGGTTTTGCGCAGCTGGCAAGGTCGGCCGCGCCGCGCGTCAGGGCGCGGCGGGGGTCGCGATGGGCGCCATCAAGAAGCCCCGACCTACCGTGATGGGCGGCCCCGCGCGCTCGAGCTTGACGGAGAAAAACCCAGGATCGGGGCTACCCTGGACGCTGCCCTTGCGCATCGTGCCGACCCACACGGCCCACACCTCGGCGCCGTTTTTGGGCGCGAAATGCAAGGGAATCGGGGTCAGATCGGCCTCGTCGACCAGGGTCGCCGCGCCCCCGAAGCCGAGCGCAAGCCAACGCCGCCCGGCGCCCTGCCCGAGGGCCGAGACCAACATGGCATGACGGTAGGTTTCACCGTCGCGCACGGCCACGTAGTTGCCTGGATGAAGCCCCTCGCTCTGCTCGATCAACCGCGCGTCGCGCAGCAAAACCTCGGGCACCCGCCCGTCCACGTCGGTAAAGCGCACCCCGATGCGATCCTTCACGAGCCGCGTTACGAGGCCGTGGCGCAGGGTGCCGTTCCACTCGGCTACCACCGCGTCTTGGGGGCGCAGCCGGGCCGTGTCCGGGACCGGGATCACGTAGCCCGCGTGGACCCGGTAAGGCCCGCCTCCCGCGCTGCCTTCCACCAGCACGTCGTCGCCTTCGAGCCCCAGGGCCGTCGCCGCGTAGAGGACGAACGTCGAGCCGAGCTTGGCCGACGCGAGCATGCGCTCGGGCACCGCAAACACTCGTTTTTTTGAGCTCAAACTAATCCGCACGGGCGGCAGCCCAAGGGGATTCGAGGGCGACGCGGAGGCCGGCGCGGGGGCGGCGGGCGCGTCGGACGGTGCCTCGGCAACCACCACGCGGGACGACGGCAAGACGAGCGCGGCTGACGTCGACGGCGTGGCGGACGGTGCGTCCGCCCCCGAGGGCGGCGACTCGCTGGTGCTACAGCTCAGGAGCCAGGGGCTGAGGACGCACGCCCAAAGGGCCCGCGTCATGCGCTCGATCCGGAGCCTTCGAGGCGAGCCAAAAGGGCGCCCATTTCGGAGCGGATGGCCTCGGGCATGCGGTCACCGAAGCTGTCGATGAAGGCGCGTTGCTCGTGGACCTCGGCGATCCAGCCATCGCGGTCGATCGACAACAGCTCTTCCATGGCGCCGGGTGCCAGCGCGAGCCCTTCGGTGTTGAGCTCGCCCGCGGCGGGCAGGATGCCAATCGGCGTGGTCTGCCCTTCGGCCTTGCCATCGACGCGGTCGACGATCCACTGCAAAACCCGGAGGTTTTCGCCGAATCCAGGCCAGAGGAACTTGCCCTCTTCGTTCGTGCGGAACCAATTGACGTGGAAAACCTTGGGGAAGCTCTCCTTGCCTCGCCCCATCTCCAGCCAATGATTGAAGTAATCCGCCATGTTGTAGCCACAGAAGGGGCGCATGGCCATCGGATCGCGGCGCACCACGCCAACCTTGCCGGTAGCCGCGGCGGTGGTCTCCGAGGCCATCGTGGCGCCCGTGAAGACGCCGTGATCCCAGCTCAACGACTCGTACACGAGGGGGGCCACCTTGGCGCGGCGACCACCGAAGACGAAGGCCGAAATGGGCCCGCCCGCGGGGTCGTCGAACTTCGGGGCGATCGACGGGCCTTGGCTGGCGGGCGCG
>CAYLJT010000983.1:0-2715 GCA_964383995.1 uncultured Polyangiaceae bacterium | reverse complement strand
CTTTGGCTCCCACATCGGGCGCGCCGAGGTGGCCGACGAGGTGGTCGGTCCCAACTTCACCGAGCTGTGGATCAGCATCGACGAGGACGCCGATTACGAGCCCACGGTGGCTAGGGTTCAGGCAGCGGTCGACGGCTACCCGGGGCTACAGCGCGATTTGTTGACCTACCTGAAGGAGCGCATCAAGGAGGTGTTGACCGGGACTAGCGCCTCCGTGGTGGTGCGCGTGTTCGGCCCCGAGCTGCCCGTTTTGCGCGAGCGCGCGGCGGAAATTTCCAAACAAATGGCGGACGTTTCCGGGGTCACCGATCTCAAGGTCGAGACCCAGGTGCTGGTGCCCCAGGTGCTCGTGCGGCTGCGCCCCGAATCGGCCGCGCGCTTCGGTCTGACCCCGGCCGACGTGCGCAGGGCGGCCAGCACGATCATTCAAGGGAGGTCGGTGGGAGAGGTCTACGAGGCCCAAAAAGCGCGTCGTGTGGTGGTGTGGGGCGTGCCCGACGCGCGAAAGGACCTGGCGTCCATCCGCGCCATCCCCATCGAAGGCAAGAACGGCGCGCGGGTGCCGCTCGGCGACGTCGCCGACGTAGAGATCGTACCAACGCCCAACGAAATCAAGCACGAGGGCGGCTCGCGCCGCATCGACGTCTCGTGCAACGTGAAAGACCGCGATCTCGGCGCCGTGGCCCGCGACGTGGAAGACAAGGTGCGCGCGTTGACGCTCGATCACGGCTATCATGCCGAGGTGTTGGGGGAGTACAAAGAGCGTGAAGAGTCCCAAAATCGCCTGCTCGGCCTGGGCCTCTTGGCCTTGATGGGCATCGTGGTGCTGCTGTACGTGGACTTCCAGTCGGCGCGCCTGACAACCTTGGTGTTTGCCACCTTGCCGTTTGCGTTGGTGGGCGGCGTGTTGGGCGCGGTGGTGAGCGGAGGCAACCTGTCCTTGGGCTCCTTGGTCGGGTTCGTCACGGTGCTGGGCATCGCCGCGCGCAACGGCATCATGTTGGTCAGCCACTACAAGCACCTGGAGGAGGTGGAAGGCATGGCCTTCGGCCCGGCCCTGGTCGCGCGGGGCGCCGAAGAACGGCTCGTGCCGATTGTCATGACGGCCGCGTCGGCGGCCTTGGCGCTTGTCCCCCTGGTGATTCGGGGCGACGTGCCCGGCCACGAAATCGAGTATCCGATGGCCTGGGTCATCTTGGGAGGGCTGGTAACCTCCACGGCGCTGAACCTGTTCTTCCTACCCAGTCTGTACGGCGCGTTTGCACGGCGCGAGAAGGCTTCTGCGCCTGCGTCCTAGGCAAAAAAGGCGCCCCAGGCGTCGAAACTTGCTGCGTTTCCGGCGCTGGCGGCCTATGTTCAGCGCGTTGGCGCGGGCCGACCTTCCCATCCGTTTCAGGAGCTTCCCATGCGCATTGCCGCGCTCGCAACCGTCGCCGCCCTCGCCACCGCTTGCTCCGCGGCTCCCGCGCCTTCGGCGTCTACCGCGCCTGCTGCGCCACCCGTGGCGACGTCTCCCACCACCCCGTCCATCGACGAGCGCGCGATTGTCCGAGACGAGCTCGACCGTACGCTCGCCGAATGGAGCGCCGAGGGGGCCCTTGCCATACTCATCGAAGCCGATACGGGGCGCGTGGTGGTCGCGGAGGGTAGGGCGCCCGGCGCCGACGCTCCAGAGCTCGTGGAGAAGCCCCTCGTGACGGGCTCGACCTTGAAGCCTCTGACCGTCGCCGCGGCCCTCGAAGCAGGCACGGTCACGCCCGATACTCCCATCGATTGCGCCGCCCGCCGCTACCCCGAAGGCTACCTCCACGACTCCCGCTCGAACGGCGTGCTCCCCGTGCGCGAGGCCCTCGCGGTCTCTTCCAACGTGGGCGCCTCCCGCATCCTGGACAGCCTCGGCCTGGCTCGTTTGCAGGCGAGCTTCGCCAAGTTTCACGTCTTTGATCCACCTGGATCTATACCGACCTTGCCAGACGAAAAGGGCCTCCGCGCCGGCGCTTTTGCGGGAGGCGAGGTGGCCGCCACCTCACCCTTGCGCTTGGCTGCGGCGTACACCGTGTTCTACAACGACGGCGTCTACCACGCGCCGACCCTTGCCGAGCCCGCGGCGCCCGCCGAGCGTGTGCTTCGTCCGGACACGGCGGCAACCATGAAAGACCTGCTCGCCTTCATCGTGGAGAGCCCCATCGGCACGGGCGGTCCAGCCCAGGTCGCAGGGCACAAAGTGGCTGGAAAGACCGGGACGGCGGAGCTGTCCGGAGGCGGCTACTACGCGAGCTTCGTCGGCGCTGTCACGGACGTCGCGCGGCCCCGGGTCCTGTTGGTAGGCGTCCTGAAGCCGAAGGACGAGGGGAATGGCAAGACCGTCGCGGCGCCGCTCTTTTCGCGCATCGCGACGCGCCTCCTCGGGGAGCCTCCACCGTGAGGGTCCGAAGGCGTCTCGCTCCGGTCTTCCTGCTCGGCGTGGTGCTCGCGCAGGGCGTTGCGTGTACGGAGGCGCGCCCTGGTGCTCCGTCGACCCAGCCATCGGCGTCGCCGCCCCCTCCACCCAGCGCACCCTCCGCGCTGGCTCCAGCAACGGATGCCGACGCGGTTTTTCCCTACGCGTTCCTCTGGTCACCGGACAGCCGTCACCTGCTCACTTGGATGCCCCCGCGCGGCGCAACTTCGCCCGAGCCAAAGGCGCCTTGCGTGCTCCGTGTCTGGGACATGCGG
>CAYLJT010000982.1:0-2715 GCA_964383995.1 uncultured Polyangiaceae bacterium | reverse complement strand
GCACCTACCGCGAAGCGTTCTTCCAGATGCCTTACCTGCAAAGCGCGTTGATAAGCCTGGGCGTGATCGCCGACACCTTCGAGACCGCGTGCACGTGGGATCGCTATCCGGCCTTTGCGAAGGGCATTCGCGCGAAGGTGTCCGAGACAATGCGCGAGGTTTGCGGAGGCGGACTGCTCGCCTGTCGCTTCACGCATGTGTACCCCGACGGCCCGGCGCCTTACTTCACGTTCATCGCGCCCGCGCGTCCTGGGGAAGAGATCGCGCAATGGTCGCGCATCAAACAGGCCGCGTGCGAAGCCATTTACGAAGGGGGCGGCACCATCACGCACCACCACGCCGTGGGGCGCATGCATCGACCCACCTACGAAAAAGAGCGGCCGGCCCTGTTTGGGCCTGTGTTGAAGGCCGCGAAAACAGCGCTGGATCCGAGCTGGTTGCTGAACCCCGGCGTCTTGGTGGACGAGCCCGAGCGATCTGCGCAGTAGGCGCGTAACCTTCTACCGCCACGCGAAAAACAGCAGCACGGGAACGGCCGTCGAGGGTCGCTGTCAACTCCCAACGTGACGCGGCCAGTGGCCAAGACAAGCTGAAAACGGCTTGTTCCGAAGGCTTCTGAGCGCATCCCCCCAACCTTCCCTCCCCGAGAGGGCATGGAAAGCGAGAACCGCCGTGACGTTCGAATCCCGCTTCGCAGCCGCCTTTGCATCCTCGCCGTTCGCCGCGCCCGTCGCCGAGACCCCTGCCGGTGCTCCCGAGTATGTGCTCATCCAGTCGGCCCCGGCCGTGCCCGCGGAGGAGTGTGAGACCAACGAAGTGGCGATCGAGCTCGAGATCCGTTGGGGCACGTCGACCCTGTGCGTACAGCACCTCTCCCCACCGCGCCCGTATTTCGTCGGTGAAAACGCCGACTTCTCGCTGCCCGCCGAGATGCTCGGCACAGCCAAGCTGCCAATCGTCATGGTCAGTCAAGGCGCCGCTCCTTCCGTGTTGGTGCCCCCTGGCGCGACCCTCCGTTTGACCAGCGCCGCGGGCGCGATCCTCGGCTTGGCCGAGGCGATTCAGGCGTCGTTGGCCCAGCCTTCGGCGACGATCGCGGGCGGCTACGACGTGGCCCTCGCGGCCTTGTCCGCGGCGGAGGTGACCCTCGCCGATCTGACCTTCAAGGTCGCGTCGGTGCGCGCGGGGCGCGTGGTGGGAGCGCGCTCGGTGGACACGACGGCCCTGCCGTTTCATGCCGGATCGCTCCTCGTTCATGCCAGCTTGCTGGCGGCCGTCGCGTTCTTCATGCCGCCCCTCGGCGCGAGCTCGGGCGGTGACATCTCGGCGGAACAACAATACTTGATGGGTCAATACCTGTCCGCCGCGGCCGAAAAAGAGGTAGAGCCGCAGACGACGGACGAGGTGGCAAAGCAAGACGCCGACGGCTCGGACGGTGGGCAAGGCGCGCGCGCCAAGTTGGAAGAAGGCGTGATGGGCAGTCAGACCTCGCGCGACAGCAACAAGCGTTATGCGGTGGAAGGTCCGAAGGACAACCCGAACCCGCACCTGGCCCGCGCCGAGGCGCTGCAGATGGCGCAGGACTTCGGCATGGTAGGTCTCTTGGCCTCGGCCGGTGGTAGTCAGAACGCCCCCACCGCGCCCTGGGGTCAGAGCGACGCCCTCGGCAATGACGCCCTCTCCGCCCGTGGCAACATGTGGGGAGAGACGTTGGGCGAGGCCGCGGGCTCCGGAGGTCTGGGACTGTCAGGAATCGGTGAGGGTGGCGGCGGCCGCTACGAAGGTATCGGTCTCGGACGCATCGGCACCATCGGCAACGGTGACGGCGGTGGCACGGGCACTGGAATCGGCAACGGCCATGGCCTCTTGCAAGCGGGTCACAAGGTCAAGTCCCCGGGCATGCGCACGGGCATTCCGACCGCCAGCGGCCGCATTCCGCCCGAGGTCATTCAGCGCATCGTGCGTCAGAGCTCGGGCCGCTTCCGCGGCTGCTACGAGACCGCGTTGCGCGGCAATCCGAACCTTGCCGGCCGCGTGTCCGTGCGCTTCGTGATTGGCCGAGACGGCGCCGTGTCCAACGCAGCCAACGGCGGGTCGGACCTCCCTGACGCGGCCGCTGTGTCCTGTGTCGTGCGAGCCTTCTACGGTCTGAGCTTCCCGGCCCCCGAGGTCGGCATCGTGACAGTCACCTACCCGATCTCGTTCACGCCCGGCTGAGTCTGACGCTCGCGCGACTTCTCCCACATTCCACGGTCAACGTTGCTAGGCGCACGGCACGGAAGTGCCGTGCGACCTCTACAAAGTCCGCTACGCGGGCTCGGTTGCCGGGAGCTCTACGCCTTCATGTCCGCCATCAAGATCGGCGGCGAATGGATGCACAAGAGGTCGGGGTTGGCGGGGGCGGTCTGCTTGGCCATGCGCAGCGCTTCGTCCATGGTGCGCGCTGTCTCCCAACCCATCAGCTTGGGAATGTACTCGTTGTCGGCGCCGACCACGATCATGCGGCCGATGTGCTGACGGCCGGCCTCGCCCCAATACCACATGAAGAACGGGTGGGTCGGGTGGTAGGCGTGGCCGGATCTGTACATCTCGATGTAGGCGGCGTTGGAAGCGAATTTCTTCTCGTAGCGCTTGTGCAGCTCCATCGCGTCGCGCGTTTCGGGCAAGAGGCGGTGCACGAACTCGATGTACGGCGCGTGGTGCTCGTTGTCGAAC
>CAYLJT010000981.1:0-2717 GCA_964383995.1 uncultured Polyangiaceae bacterium | reverse complement strand
AGGTGTAGAGGATCGCGCGCATGCAGTAGTAGCTGAAGCGCTCGGCCACCTCGTTCCACACGATGAACGGGATCCCCTTGGGGAACTGATTCGAGCGTTCTTCCGCCGGGGTCTCCGGCGCGTCCGAGGTCTTGGCTGCGGTTCCCATCGCGGCAGACTACATGCGGGTGGCGCGGGCTTCCAGCGCGCTTTCCTTCGTTTTTTTTGTGCCGCGCCGTAGGGGTCAAGACGTCAGTCGAGCGCGCGGTCCAACAGGTCGACGACCGTCTTCGGCGACTCGAGGAGCACGTTGTGCCCCACGTTTTGCACGATGCGCGTCGAGAGCATCAGAGCGCGCATGGACGCGCGTTCGGCCAGTTCGACGTTCTTCGCGTCGAGCGCGCCCGCGATCCAATAAAGAGGCCTGCGATTGCTCCTCAGCGCGGCCCAATAGGAGGGCATCCGCGACAGGCCGAGGGACGAGATGGCCCAAGCGATACCGTCCTTCGTGTGGTCCAGTCGCTCGGCCCGCTGCGCGGCCTTGGTTGTCTCGGACAAATGCCCTTGCGTGGCGAAGAGCGGCAGTTTCTCCCAGGCGTTCACAAAGGCCATGAGGCCTTCTTCGCTGAGCCGTCGCGCCATGGACGCCTCCCACTGGGCGCGCTCCTCCCGCTCTTCCTTGGTCGTCAATCCGGGGTGCACGCCTATCAAGATCGCGCCCAAGAAGCGCTGGGGATGACGCGCGATCATGGCCAGGGAGAGCCGCGCCCCCATGGAATAGCCCAGCAAAAAAGCGGGACTTTCGAAGGGCAGGGCGCCCGTGATGGCGTCCGCGAGGTCCTCGAAACTGGCATTCACGGGCATCCACGGCTCGGGGCCGTGCCCCGGCAGGCGCACGAGCGCGGCGGGGCCCCGAGGCAAGTCGGCTTTCAGGATCTCCGAAAACGCCGTCGGTTGCCCCAAAAAACCGTGGAGGCACACGAGCGGAGGCCCCTTGGCGCGGACCGATGGCAGCAGCGCGAAGAGGCTTTGAGACCGACTATCGCTCATCTCGGCGCGCTCAGAACTGCGGATTGCCGACGTCTTTGGGGGCTTCGGCCGCCGTGGGCGCGGGCGTGGGAGCGGGCTTGGCAGGGGCTTTCGCGGTCGCGGTCGGCGTGCTCGTGGGCGGAGGCGCCGCGGGCTTGGCCGTCGCGTCGTCGTCGATGGACGGCTCGGGGTCCTTCGATCCGGCGGTGGTGGCGGCGGCGGGGGCTTGGGCCGCTGGAGAGGTTGGTGCTGACGCGGTCGCGGCGGCCGCAATGGGCTTCGGTGCTGCCGGCTCGGGGCCGGGGATGAGGCCAAGCGCGGCCGCGCTGGCGGGATCGAGGTCTTGAATCACCACGGTGTCGTCCTCGACGGGCGCGCTCGCCACTTCGGCGGGCGCCGCGCTCGCCGAGGGGGCCGCTGCGTTCGCGCTCGCCGTCGGCGCAGGTGCAGCCGTCGCCGCGGGGCTCTGCGGCGCGTTCAGCACCGTGCCGAGATACACACCGCCGCCCGCCGCGAGCAGCACCGCGGCCACCAGCACCGCGGCCGAAATACCCTTGTTTCGCGGCGCCAATTGGCCGTCGAGGGTGGTCGCCGTGGCGGGCGCGCTGAGCGGGATCGCGCTCGATCGCCCGGACAGCGGCGTGGGTGAAGAGACCGAGCCGGAGCTCGGTGTCGACATCGGCGCGGACTTCTCGGAGGGCGGCTCGATCAGCGTATTGGCCGTAATTTCCTGGATATCTTCGACGGGAGGTAGCAGCACGCGCTTCGTGTCCTCCGTCGTGGATGCCTCGATCACGCGGCTCGCGCGCAGCTCGTCGCGCAACGGGCCGAGCTCGGCGAGCATCTCGCTCGCCTGGTGGTAGCGCTCGGAAGGTCTACGTTTTACGGCCTTTGTGATCACCGCCTCGAAGCGCTTGCCGAAGTCGTCGGTGCGCGCGAGCCCGAGCGCAGGCGCCTCTTCGAGCAGCTTCTTTCGCGCGAGCACTTCGTCGGTCACGTTGTTGCCGAAGATGTGCCGACCCGCGATCGCCCGGTACATCATGGCCCCGAGCGCATAGACATCGGACGCCTGCGTGACGTCACGCGAGTTGAGCACCTGCTCCGGGGCCATGTACTCGAGGGTGCCGAGGGCCATGTCGGCCTTGGTGATGCCGGTGAGCGTCTCTTCGTCGCGCCCCGCGTCGGAGAGCAAGCGGCTCACGCCGAAGTCCACGATCACGGCGCGCGTGCCGCCCTCCGGCAGCTTGCGCAAGATGATGTTTCCGGGCTTCAAATCGCGGTGAACGATCTTCACCGCGTGCAGCTCGCACAACGCCGTCGTGACGTCGGTGCCGATCTCCACCGCTTCTTCGAAGGTGAGCTTGCGCTTCTGGAGCACCTGGGCGAGCGAGTCGCCCTCGACGTACTCCATCACGAGCACCAGGCCGTATTCGTCGTCCTCGACGAAGTCGAGGATGCGTGCGACGTGATCGCTGCGCAAACGCCCTAGAAAATAGGCCTCTCGCTTGAATCGCGCGACCACCTCGTGGTTTATCGCCGCGGCCGGAAGCAGGGTCTTCATGGCCACGGGGCAACCGATCGAAAGGTGCTCCCCCTGCCAGACCTCGCCCATGCCTCCCATGCCGATTCGCCGGTCCGCGCGATATCGTCCGGCGATCAAGGTTCCGGGGGCCCAGTCCATGACGAGTCATGCTATCGGCAGTGCACCG
>CAYLJT010000980.1:0-2723 GCA_964383995.1 uncultured Polyangiaceae bacterium | reverse complement strand
GTCGAGGCGCTCCACCTGGTATTGTTCGCCGTCGTGCTGGTAGATGGCCTGTTCGTGCAGCATGGTCGGCGTGGCCCGCCAGTCGAGCTCGCCCAGCACGCGGCCCTGCGTCTTTTCGATGATGACGAAGTTGTCCCAGCCCACCGAGCGCAGACTGACCTGGTTGGCGGGGTAGGCGTCGGTGGACCAGTGAAAGCGCCCGTCTGCCTCGTGCACCACGCCGTGTCCTGCCAGGTAGCGCAGGGCCTCGCTGGTCTCTTCGGCGCCGAGGCCAGCGTAGTTTTCCCCCGCCACGAAGGGCAGCTCGAAGGCTCCGCACTTGAGGTGTTGAATCAATATCTCGGTGTTTTGCGGGTCGATACGCGCGTGCTCGGCGCTACCGTCCAAAAGGAGCTCGGGCGTGCGCGCCAGGTATTGATCGACGGGGCGCGAGGAGGTGACCAACACCAAAATGCTTGTTTTTCCCCTGCGCCCTGCCCTGCCAAAACGCTGCCAGGTGCCGGCCACACTGCCTGGGTAGCCCGCGCACACCACGGCGTCGAGATCGCCAATGTCGATGCCCAGCTCCAACGCGTTGGTGGCCACCACGCACAGAATGCGGCCGTCCCTCAAGCCCTGTTCGATGCGCCGGCGGGTCTCGGGCAAATAGCCCCCTCGATAGGCCATCAACACCTCGTCGAGGGGCCCGAGCGTCTTGCCCTCGGGTGAGGATCCGATGCTCTCTCGCAGGTATTTCAGCATGATTTCAACCGAGTTGCGCGACTCACCGAACACGATGGTTGGCACCCGGGCGCGCACCAAATCGGCCGTGAGGCGCACCGCGGCCTTGAGATAACTGCCACGGATGCCAAGCTCGGCGTTGACCACGGGTGGGTTGTACATGAGCACCCTGCGCGGTGAGCCCGGGGCCCCCGACTCGTCCACCACCTCGATGTCGGCCTCGTCCACCCCAAACAACCTGGCCGCGTGCTCGCCTGGATTGCCGATGGTGGCCGTGGCGGCGATGAATGTGGGATAAGCCCCATGGAAGGCCGCCACCCGGCGTAAACGGGCCAAGACATGCGCCACGTGCGAGCCAAACACGCCACGGTAGGTGTGCAGCTCGTCGACCACCACATATTTCAGGCCCTGAAAGGTGCGAGCCCAACTGGCATGGTGCGGCAGGATGCCCGAGTGCAACATGTCCGGATTGGTCATGACAATGGGGCTTTTTTCGCGGGCGGCGCGGCGGGCGTCGCCGGGAGTGTCCCCGTCGTAGACAATGGCAGGGATGTTCAAGCCTGCTTCTTGGATGAGGCCGCGCAGGGCGGACTCTTGATCGCGCGAGAGGGCCTTCGTGGGGTAGAGAAACAACGCCGTAGCGGCCGGATCGCGGCGCAAGGCGTCGAGCACGGGCAGATGAAAACAAAGGCTTTTGCCGCTGGCGGTAGGGGTGGCGATGGTGACGTGACGACCCGCACGGGCCGCTTGAATGGCCCTCGCCTGGTGGCTGTAGACCCTTTCAATGCCGCGGGCGCCGAGGGCCTTGACCAAACCGGGGTCGAGCCCTGGGGGCATGTCGCCGAACGTGGCTTTGCGCCCTTCGAGGGCGCGGTCGGCCACCAAACAGGGGCGCACAGAGCCCGAGCTTATCCAGCCGTCGACGACGGCTTCCACACCCGTAACGGACTTCCAAGGGGGTCGAGGCACCGGCGCAGTATACTAAACAAATGAACCCCTTCAACAACGGAGCCCGGCAAGATTCTTTCTTGGTCAGCCGGCCCCCGCCGACCATACTCGCGCCCGATGGCTGAGATCGAAGCCCCACCCTCGTCCGGACCCCGCGAAGGCGCCTCGTACACCTTCCTCGCGGTGGTGGCGTTCTTGAGCGCGGCGGCCGACCTCGGCACCAAGGAGTGGGCGGTGCACGCCCTGTCGGGCTACGACCCCACGTCGCTGGCGCCGAAGAAGCTCGTGGTCCTCGAAGGCGTGGTGCAGTTCATTTTTGCGCAAAACCCCGGCGGCGCCTGGAGCTTCTTGCGGGGCTTGCCCGATGTTCTGCGCCGGCCGTTCTTTCTGTTCATCTCCGCGGCGGCCATCGTGTTCATCGTCTCGGTCTACGGCCGCATCGACAAACGCCACCGGGCGCTGGTTTGGGGGCTGCCTCTCGCCCTCGGCGGCGCCATCGGCAACCTCGTCGACCGCATGCGCTACGGCTGGGTCGTCGACTTCATCGACATCTTCGTCACGCGCGACGGCCGCGAGATCCATTGGCCCACCTTCAACGTCGCCGATATCGCGATCGTGGTGGGTGTGGGAATGATGGGCCTCGACATGGTGTTCGGGGCGAAACGGCTACCCACGGTGCCGAGCCATGCGGAGGCGGTCGAAGACGGCTAACCTTTGCGCGAGCCATCCATCTGTCGTAAACGCGGACCCCAACCATGACCGAGTCGGAAGACAAGCCCCCCCGCGCCGTTGAAAAAAAGCGTCCATCCCCGGTCTTTTTGCTCGCAGTGGCCACGGTGTCGCTGGCCGCGGACCTGTGGAGCAAGTGGTGGGTGGTCACGAGCCTCGACGACCCGCGCACCCAACGCAACGATCGCATGCCCATCTGGGGCGACATCGTAACGTTCGTTTCGGCGCGCAATCCGGGCGGCGCCTGGGGCATTTTGGGCGATGAGCACGAATGGGTGCGAAGGCCGTTTTTCGTGGCCATTTCGGTGGCCGCGGTGGTCTTCATC
>CAYLJT010000979.1:0-2731 GCA_964383995.1 uncultured Polyangiaceae bacterium | reverse complement strand
CCGCGCCATACTGGTAGGCGGCGCCCAGCTCGCGGTAACCGAGCATTTCGAGCTAGGTTTGCAGCTCGGTCTTGGCGGCGTCGGTGTGCTTCGGCGCCGAAGCGTCGGGGGGACCAAAGGGCAGTGCGACCAAGAGAACCTCCAGGAATGCCGTGCTTCGAACCTTCCATTTGCTACGCGGGCGGGGGGCCCAGCGCAACCGTGGCCTGTGCCGCGAGGTGGCTCCCGCTGGCGCAAGGGGTGCGTGCCGTGCGCAGCGCGAGCGCAAACCGCAAGCTCAGACGCTCACGCGCAGGATGGCGGTGACAACCTCGGGATCCGCGTGGGGGTGGGCTCGATCGGCCTCGAAGGCCTCGTCATTGACGCGATCACCGCGGCCGACGGCCTTCAGCACATCCATGGTCGTCACGATGCCGGCAAGCTCGCCGCTTTCGCGGACCACCACGAGGCGATGGACGCCTTCGTAGAGCATGAGGCGAACAGCGGTATTTGCGGGCTCTCCGGGCCGCAGATAGAAGACCAGCGGGGTCATGACGTCGGCCACACGGGCCGCCGGATCGACGGCCAAACCGCGGTCGGGATGGGCCAAATCGCTGTTCGATAGGATGCCCACGACCTTCGCGCCGGCCACCACCGGGGCGCCCGTAATTCCCCTTTCCGACAGCGCTCGGGCAGCCTGTTCAATGGACATCTCCGCATCCAGGGTGAAGACGTCGTCACTCATGATGTCGCGAACTCGAACCATTGCGCACCTCCTTCAGGCCCTGACCCAGCACATCCCGCGCCACGGCGCGGACCGGTTTTTTTGCGCACCGGGCACATGCGTTGCTCACATACATTTCGTCTCCAACCTCAGCCGCAGGTCGTCATCATGAGCGCAAGCGAATCCACCATTGTCGTCCCCATCGACTTCCACGAGGCGTCGCTGCGAGCCCTCGCGATCGCAAAGGAGCTGGCCCCCGCGTTCGGCGCGAAAATCGTGCTTTTGCACGTGTGCACCATCCCCGTTTACGCCTACCCCGGCCTGGCCCCGATGCTCATGCAGAGCCTCAACGAAGATGTGTTGAAGGCCGCCGAAAAGGCCACGAAGGAGCTTGCCGCGCAGCACGGCGACGTGGAGAGCGTCGTGCGGGAAGGCGACCCCGCCACGGAGGTCCTCGACTTCGTGAAGGAGCGCGCGCCCAAGTTGGTGGTGATGGGCACACACGGGCGGCGCGGCCTCACGCACTTGCTGCTCGGCAGCGTGGCGGAGAAGGTCGTGCGGCAGGCGACCGCGCCGGTTCTGACGGTGCGTGTCTCGGACAGCGGCTGACCTCGGGTCGCCTTCGTTTCGGCCCTATTCGGCCGCTTCGACGTCGAGCGCGCGCTCGGCGGCGGCCACCCGCGCGTCGTGCTCGGCGAGCAACAGGGCGCCGCGACGACGCCCCACGACGTCGAGCACGAGGCCCAGCGAGGCCCAGCCGATGGAAGCGACGGCCGAGGTGAGCAGCACGTCTTCTTGGCCGAGCCGACCCACGGCATCGAGCATCACGAACACGTAAAACGGCGAGGGGGACGCGATGAACAGCGCGTCGTCGCCGGAGCGACCGGAGAGCACGCCAAGCACGGCGGCGACCACCCAGGGGCCGACGGATACCGCGAAGAGCGCCGTGAAGAGCAGCACGCGGGCGAGCAAGACGGTCGACGTGCGCACCCTGAGGTAGCCCCCGAGGCCCACCAAAAACGTGTAGAAACCCGCCGTGTAGAGGCCGAAAAAAGCCACCTGCGCGATGATGTCCTCACGCGGCGTGTAGCTGCCCACGTCGGCCGACTCGGCCGCGAACACGCCGAGCAGGGTGACTGCGCCGACCGTGAGCACGCCCGTCGCGAGCAACAGCGTGGAGGAGCTCGAAGCGCTCGGACCAAGGAAGCGCGCGAAGCGTGAGGCCTTGTTCCGGGCCCACTGGATGCGCACGCGGCGGGACGGCCCGAGGGGATCGCCCATGAGCAAGAAGACCGAAAAAAACAGGTAAATGGCGAGGGCGCACAGGCCGAGGATGGACACCCCGACGGTGGCTCTGTCTCGGACAACCACGTGCGGGAGGACGGCGGCGAAGCCGAGCACCGGTGTGCTCAACAGAAACCAGCGCTTGATGCCCGTCGATCGATCGTCGGCGCTGCTCTTCAGGTTGGCGACCGTGACCTCGTAGAGAAAGTAGGCCGGAACGAACAGCGCGATGAGCGGCAAAACCACGAGAAATACGACGTAGCGCAAGTCGAACGGTGCGCGGTCGTAGGCCGTGGGCAGCCACACGGGCGCTCCTTCCATGACCCCCGTCCACGCCTCGTGGGCGCCGTAGGACAGGCCGACACCGAGGGTGCCGAACACGAACCCCGAGAGCGGAAAGGCGATCAGCAACGTGACCAGCAGCGCGGCCCGCAGGCTCTCCATTTTGGAGCTGAGGGCGAGGCCGAACGCGACCGCGATGAACGCTATCGCGAACAAGAACACGAAGCCCAAGACCACCTCGACCGCGCTCACGCCGCCGAAAAGGAAGGGGATCGCGCCGACCGGCGCGAGCATGACGATGTAGAGCGCGATGGCGGTGTAGGCCGCGAGGAGCTTGCCGCGGGCGATGGTCGTGGGCGACAAGCCCGTGAGCAGGACCGCCTCCCAGGTGCGCCCTTCGCGCTCCGACGCGATGCTGTTGGCGGCCACCGCGGGGCCCGCGAGGGTGACCACGAACCAGGC
>CAYLJT010000978.1:0-2734 GCA_964383995.1 uncultured Polyangiaceae bacterium | reverse complement strand
GCACCCGTTCGGAGCCGCGCGAAAGGTCGAATCGGAACCTATGGGCTTGAGGCCGCGCGCCACGCCAAATGGGCATCAAGGCGCTTGTGCCAACGTTTGTTCGGGTTGCGGTCGTCGGATGTGTCGGTGGCGTCATGTCCGGAGGGCTTCCTGCCACCGGATGAGCAAGTTGCTCGATGACCTCGCGCAGCTCACGCACGACCGTCACCCACGCTTCATCCCGCAAATGATGCTCGCGATGGGAGATCGGCGGTCCGCCACGTGGCAAAACCTGGAGGTGCTTTACGGGGCTGAGGGACCAATCGCAATCGCGCGCCACCACCGGAATGACGCGCGCCGAGCCCGCCCTGTCGCGAGCCAGGGCCCGTGCCATCTCCACGCCGTAGCAATAGTCCGAAGCGAAAAAATCGGCGCTCAGCAGCAGGACGATCAGGTCTGCTCGCTCGAGATGCTGGCTGACCTCGGCGCGCCAATCTTGACCCGCTTGGATCTGCCTGTCCTGCCAGGCCTGAATGGCCCCACTTCGTTTCAACAGCGCGAGGTGCTTCTCGAGCTCCGCCATCAGGGGCGCGTCGACATGGGAGTAGGAGATGAAGACGCTGATGGGGCGCGCCATGGTTCTCGCTGCTGGATCTGTTCGTTGACAAAGGCGCCGGGGGCCCCGGGCCCCCTTCTTGGGCAGCCGGTGCGGACCGAAGCCAGGGATTGAACATGCCTCCGCGTCGCCTGTCAATTCGCTTAGAACAATTCACGATTGTCTCTGACAGTATCGACGGGCGTGCCGCGGGCGCAGCTTGACAGAGCGGCGCGTGAGGGGATTTGATAGCTCGCTGTGCCCGCGGGAGCTTGGATGCGAATGAGCTTGTCGATTTCGGATCGTGCGGCCGCACCGATGGCGCCAACCAGGGGGCTCGAAGCGCCGTGATCTCGGGCGCGCGCAAACGGCGAGCCGCCGAGAGCGGCTTTGGGGATGCCGGGCAGCTCGTCGGCAAGTTCCGTTTGCTGGCGCCCATCGGTCGTGGAGGCTTCGGCGAAGTTTGGCGCGCGCAGGAAGAAATCGAAGGTCAAGCGGTGGGCGGTCCTTGCGCTGTCAAGCTCCTTCGCCCTGGGCTGAGCGCACGGGCGGGCGACAGCGACGGGCGGAGAGGCGCCTGGGTCAAAGAGATCAACGCCCTCAAGTCGGTGTCGAGCAACGCGATCCCGCGCACCTTGGACGGCGGTATCGATGACGCGACGGGGCTCGCGTTCATCGCGATGGAGCTGCTCGACGGCGAGACCTTGGCCGACCGTGTCACCCGCAGGCGCATGGGTTGGCGACGCGCCCTCAAGGTGGCAGCGGCGGTCGGCGCCGCGCTGGACGCTGCCCACGCCCGCGGCCTGATTCACCGTGATCTCAAGCCGCAGAACATCTTTCTCGGACAAGGCGGGCGAATCTGCGTCATCGACTGGGGGATCGCGGCCCTGACCGATGGCTCGGACAGCGAGCAACCGGCAAGTGAGCCACGAAGCGAGACGCTTGCGGGTGGGACGGCGGAGGTTTCGCCAGAAGAGCAAGTCAACGCTCTCGCGCGCCACCAATCCAAGCGGCGAAGCGTGATCGGAACGCCGGGCTACATCGCGCCCGAGGTTTACGACGGTGCCGAGCCTGCGGCGGCTGCCGATGCCTACGGGTTGGGCGTGGGGCTGTATTACGCCATCGCGGGAAGGCTTCCGTACCGCGTCGATGACAGCCCAACGACGTCGAAGTCGGGGCCGTCCGACGGGGTGCGGGCGCACGTCGCTGAGATCTTGGAGGCCACGGTCGAGGGCCGTGTCGTTCCACTTTCCGACGTCGTGGACAACGTTCCAAGCGGCGTTATCGCGCTGATCGAGAGACTCTTGTCCGTCGACCCCGAAAGGCGCGGAGCCGGCTCTCTGGCCGAGGCCATCGCGCTTGTCGACCGCTTCCCGTTTGGTGTTCCCGATCCTCCCTACGCCGGGCTCGATGCCTTCGGAGCGGAGCGATCGGCGCTGCTTTTCGGGCGTGAGGCGCATATCGCGCACGTCGCGCGCAGGCTGGAAAAAGAGCGAGCGATTGTGCTTTCAGGGCCGTCGGGTTGCGGTAAGTCGTCGCTTGCGCTGGCGGGGGTCGCACCCTGGCTCGATCGAGCGCTTCTCGAAGGAACCGACGGTTGGCGCGCGGTGGTGGTGCGTCCTACCGATAGCGATGCGCTCGTGCTCGCAAAGGCGGGGGCCACGTCTGCGTCGATGCAGGACGAAACCGACGCTCCGCTCGGCACGGTCGTGGTTGTGGATCAGCTCGAAGAGGTCTTGGGCCTCGAAGGCGCGGTCCGGGACGATTTCTGTCAGGCTCTGGCGGCGCTGGCGGAAGGCACCCGCGATGTGCTCGTACAAGGTCGTTATGTCGCGGCGAATGGGCCGGTTCGCGTAGTGGCGACGGTGCGCGAAGACCTGGAATGGCAGGTGGTGCGGCTGGAGTCTTTGCGTGCGCTATGCGAGACGCGGCGGTGCTTGATCACGGGTGTGGACGCCACGGCCGCGCGGGAGCTGGTGGAGGAGCCGGCGCGTGCTGTCGGCTACCGCGTGGACGGCCTGGGTGAGGTGGTGGCGGAGGTGGAGCGGGCGCTCGCCGAGGATGCCACCAAGCTGCCGATTGTAGGGTTCGCGTTGAGCCTGTGGTGGCAGCGCAGGGATGAGGTTGGGAAGACGCTTCCGGCGAGCGCGTGGAGCGACG
>CAYLJT010000977.1:0-2739 GCA_964383995.1 uncultured Polyangiaceae bacterium | reverse complement strand
CATCGGCGTCGAGGACAAAGCAGGCGATCCCAGGCACGGCGCGCGCGGCAAGCGCGGCGCCGCCGCTGTCCGCCACCACCGCGCGCACGCCGCGGGCGCGGAGGATCGAGCCCAGGCGCAAAGCAGGCGCGCTGGCGTCGAGGGGCACGACGACCTTGCCGGAGCTGACCAACGCCGCGAGCCCCACCGCCTCGTCGAAGCCGCGGCCCTGGGAGATCAGCCCGACGCCGTCACCCACCTGGACACCTGTCCGAGACAATGCCTCGTCCACAGCCAGCGCGCGCGCTGCAAGCTCGGCGTAGCTGAGCGAAGCGGCCCGCGAGACCAGGGCCGGGCGCTCGCCGTGCGCCGAGAGGGCCTGAAACGACAGCGGCCTACGAGCGCTCACGAGCCTTTTTGGGCGAGCATCCGTAGGACCAAGTCGGCGGTCGTCGAGGCCGTGGTCACATCGTCCACGGTGTAGTCTTTGGACTCGATGACAAGGCCGTACTCCTTCTCGACGAACACGATGAGCCTCGTAATGCTCATGGAGTCGAAGCCGGCGTCGAAGAGGTCGTCATCGGCGCCCACGGGCTCGTCGCGATAAAGGATCTCCTTCGCGATGTAGGGGCCAATCCGCGCGACAATCTGGTCTTTTTTCGGCACGCTCATGACGAGACCGAAGGCCTACGCTGCGACGATGGGGGCCGAGCGAGCCAGGTAGTCGATCAAGTCGATCTTCGTGATGACACCCACGATGGTCTCTTTTTCCATGACAATCGCCAGCTTCGCGTCGGCGAGCACACCGTGCAGCAGCTCGACCTTCGTGGAAGGCGTCACCGTGGCGTAGTCGCTCTCGACCAGATCGGCGATGCGCGAGTCGAGCGTGCCTGTGCCGGAGACCAGGTGGCGAAGCAGGTCGACCTCGTGAACGATGCCACGCAGGCGCGTGCCCTCGACGACGGGGACCTGGCTGATGCCATGGGACTTCAATAGATCGATCACCTCGCGGACCTTCGACTCGGCGGGAGCGGTGATGACGGCGACGGGCTTGCTGGTCAAAAGATCGCGCACGGTGCCGCGGCCCTTCTCCTCTTCCAAGAAGCCGTTTTCGCGCATCCACTCGTCGTTGAAGATCTTGGACAGGTACTTTGAGGCGGAGTCGGGCAAGAGCACCAGGATGTTCTCTTTGCGGCCGCTGTGCTTGGCATACTTCACCGCGCCCGCCACCGCCGCGCCGCACGAGCCGCCCACGAACAGGCCTTCGAGGCGCACGAGGTCGCGGGTCATCATGAAGCATTCTTTGTCGTCGACACGGATGATGTCATCGAGGATGTTGAGGTTCATCGTGGAGGGGAAGAAATCCTCCCCGATGCCCTCTACCTTGTAACTAAAGGGCTTCGTGATGCGCTTCTCTTTGACGAAGTCGTAATAGAGCGAGCCCACGGGATCGACGCCGACGATGCGCGTATCGGGCTTCTTCTGCTTGAGGAACTTGCCAATGCCGCTCACCGTGCCGCCCGTGCCGAGACCGGAGACGAACACGTCGAGCTCGTGCCCACACTGCTCCCAAATCTCGGGCCCCGTGGACAGGTAGTGAGCCATGGGGTTCGACTGGTTGTGATACTGATTGGCGTAGAAGCAATTGGGCGTCTCTTCGGCGATGCGCTTCGCGACCTGGTAATAACTGCGGGGGTCTTCGGGCTCGACCGCCGTCGGGCAGATAACCACTTTGGCGCCCCAGGCCCGGAGATTGGCAATCTTCTCCTGAGACATCTTGTCGGGCATCACGAACACAGACTTGTAGCCACGGACCGCCGCCAACATCGCGAGGCCCGCCCCGGTGTTGCCGCTCGTGGCCTCGACCAACGTGCCTCCCGGCTTCAGGCCCGCAGCTTCTGCGTCGCGAATCATGTTGAGCGCCACGCGGTCTTTGTGGGAGCCCGCCGGGTTCAGATATTCGAGCTTGACGTAGATATCGCTCTCGACCCCCTC
Source organism: uncultured Polyangiaceae bacterium (assembly GCA_964383995.1). Lineage (GTDB taxonomy): Bacteria > Myxococcota_A > Polyangia > Polyangiales > Polyangiaceae > CAYLJT01. The sequence continues at coordinate 765 of CAYLJT010000977.1, read as the reverse complement.
CGTTACTCGGTTGAGCTTGACGATGGGTGTGTTGCCAATGGCCTTGGTCACGTCGGAGAGGGCGCCTCGCATCATAGGAGAGGGGCTATACCCCGCCTTCCGGGGCCGCGACAAGCCTTCCAACGGTTCAGGCCGAAGGCCGCGGAAAGTTTCGTTAGTCGTGTTAAAAGGCGCCCATGACATTCCAGGGCATCATCATCGCTTTGACCAAATTCTGGGCCGATCGCGGCTGCCTTGTGGTTCAGCCCTACAACTCCGAGGTCGGCGCTGGCACGTACAACCCCGCAACGTTCTTGCGCGCCCTCGGTCCCGAGCCCTGGAATGTGGCGTTCGTCGAGCCCTCGCGGCGCCCGTCCGACGGTCGCTACGGTGAGAACCCCAATCGCCTCCAGCAATTTCACCAGTTTCAGGTGATCTTGAAGCCGAGCCCCCTCGACATTCAGGACCTCTACCTCGAGTCGCTGCGTGCCATCGGCACCGATCCTTTGCACCACGATGTGCGGTTCATCGAGGACGACTGGGAGTCACCTACCTTGGGCGCCTGGGGCCTCGGTTGGCAGGTGTGGCTCGACGGCCTCGAAATCTCGCAATTTACGTACTTTCAGCAGGTCGGGGGCATCGACTGCCGGCCCGTGTCGGGGGAGCTGACCTATGGGCTCGAGCGCATCGCGATGTATCTCCAAGACAAGGACAGCGTGTACGACCTCGACTACGGCGGCGGCGTAAAATACGGCGACGTCTACCATCGGGCCGAGTGGGAGTGGT
>CAYLJT010000976.1:0-2740 GCA_964383995.1 uncultured Polyangiaceae bacterium | reverse complement strand
CTCGGTCATCCCCTCGGCTGCACCGGTGCCAAGCTCGTCGCGACGGCCCTGCACGAGCTTCGCCGACGCGGCGGACGCTACGCCATCGTGACGATGTGCATCGGCGGCGGCATGGGCGCGGCAGGCCTCCTCGAAGCCATCCCCGCCGCGGCTGTCTGAGACAACACAAGCCCGTGCGCCTCATCACCTTCCCCGCCGGGCCCCTCGGCTGCAACTGCTCGCTCATCATCGACGGCGCATCGAAGCAAGCGATCGTCGTCGACCCGGGCGGTGATTTCGAGGCCATCACGGAGAAGCTCGCGGCGCACGACGCCCGCGTGATCGCCATCGTGCATACGCACACGCATATCGATCACGTGGGCGCCACGGCGCCCCTGCAAAAGGCCTGGGGCGCGAGCGCGCACATCCACGAGGCCGATCGATTTCTTTACGACATCCTGCCGGTGCAGGCCGCGATGCTCGGCGTGGACGAGCCGGAGCGCGCGGACATGGAGGGCGATCTCGCCGAAGACAAGGTGCTCAGCGCTGGCGCCATCGAAATGAGCGTGATGCACACGCCGGGGCACACTCCCGGCAGCGTCTCTTTCGTCGTGAAGACGCGCGAGCGCCACCTAGCGTTCACCGGCGATACCTTGTTTCGACGTGGCATCGGGCGCACCGACCTCTGGGGCGGGGACCCCGCGCTGATTCAAAAATCCCTCAAAAATAAGCTATTTTCTCTCGAAGAATCGACCCTCGTGATCCCCGGTCACGGCCCGAGCACGACGGTCGGCGAAGAGCGCAAGCTCAACCCGTTCGTGCGCGCGTAGGCCCGATTCTCCAGCGTGCTCAACGACGCGAGGGCGGCGCGTTCTCGAGGTCTTCGGCGAGGTACGCCAAGATGATTTCGTCGAGGGACTTGTCGCCGATGGGGTCTTCGCCGAACACCGACGCCGGACCGCCGTGGGAGGCGAACACGGCAGTCGGGCGCGTGGGCGCGTAACGCCCTTGGGCCTTGCTCGCTGGAGTGCGGGTGCTCTCGGGCTCGGACACGCGCGGAGGAAACCAAGAGCGCGACCGCTGACCGTCACCGTCCTTGCGGAGGATGCGCGCGGGCGGCGGCGGCAGATTCGGCACGGGCTTTCGCGCCAGCGACTCGGGTGAGGGCTCGACGGGCGCGGCTCGAGCTTCGGGCTGGGTCACCGAGTCGGGCCCTTGGTCGACGGGGAAGAGCGCCGCGATCGGCTGCATTTCGTGGAGGCCGGGCGCCGCCGCGCGGGGCGCGTGGTTGAGCAGGGCCCCCGGATCGAGCACGAGCTCGGGTCGAGAAGGCTTCTTGCGGTGGCTCGGTGGTGGCTCGACGATCGGCACCTCGACCCGCGGCGGCAGCTCGACGTCCAACGTCGGCACCTCCAAGGTGGCCGCGCGCTCGGCGGCCTTTCGCGCGGAGTCGGCGGCCTTCGCTGCGTCGTCGAAGAGGTAGTCGTACTCGCCCCCGCGGAGCCCAAGGAACATGGCCTTGTGCTGCTCTTGCATCATCGCGCGCACGGTCTCCTGCAGCCCATCTGCGCCGACGTGCTCGGCGTACGACGTCTTGATGGTCTTGAGGATGCGACCGCCGTCGGCAAAGAGGTGCGTGATGATGTGCGGGTGCCGAACCCCCGAGTCTTCCGTTTGAATGTGAAAGACTCGCCCGCGATGGCGAACGTTGTTGTTGAACCCGAGGAGCGGCGAAGGAGCCTTCACAGTAAAGCTGTGTGGTTTCTATTGCGCACCACCAAAGCAGCCTAACACGTGCCCTTCGCTACTGGAGACATTGCTCGACCGCGTCCGCCGTCGGCGCCGCGGCCGCACAAGCCGCTGCTTTTATTGACACCACATTCTTACAACGAAAGACGTTTTGCTCGGACACCGCCATCGGCACGAGCGCGTCCTCCGCGCGGCTTCGGTCCTCCGGGGAGAGCTCATCGCCGAGGGCCCTCGCGCCGAGCCTTGCGTAGTGCGTCAAGAGCGCCTGGCACTCGCTCTCCGAGGGGTGCGCGCGCAGCCTCGACGTGATGGCGAGGCCAACGAGCGCGCCGAACGTAGCGCCCGCGAGCACCAGGATCGCGAGCGCGTCGCGCCGCGACGCGGGGCTCATTGCAGGCATTTTTCGAGCACTTCAGCGCTGCTCGCGTCGCGCACACAAGCCATGACCTCGTCGGTGATGCGCTTACCAACGCAGGCGTTGATCAGCTCTTCGCCGCGCGCGGCACGCACCGCGGCGACGCGCTCTTCCACGAGCTTCGGGTCGGTGATGTTTTGCGAGGCGAGCTCGATGATGGCGCTCTTGTCGAAGATCAATTGACAATCCTCGCGCGTCGCCGGGTGTCCACATCCCGCGAGACCGAGACACAGGGCCGCAACCGTGCAAAGCACAACGTCTTTCGCCGACACACATCGACCATGGCGAAGGCGTCGGCCCGGCGCAACCAGAGCCAAGCGCGGCGCTGAAAACCAGCCACTTTCTGGACGCATGGACGCCCGCCGATTAACTTTCGAGGGTGCGCAAACCACCGCCCGGCAGGCAGACCGGATTCGAGGCGCGGGCCGCTGCGATGCCCGAGCCCCTCGGACCGGGACCGGCCAAGGCCCAGGCGTTGAGCGCCGAAGAGCTGCTCAGCCGGGCCCAAAGGGCCACGACCACCAGCCAACGAGCGCGCATTGCCGAGCGCGGGCTCGCCCACCCCGAACCGCAGGACGCGACCACCCGCGCCATGCT
>CAYLJT010000975.1:0-2740 GCA_964383995.1 uncultured Polyangiaceae bacterium | reverse complement strand
GGCATGAACCTCATGGCGGCGAGCCGCAACCTCCTGATGATCTACCTCTCTTTGGAGATCGTCAGTGTCATCAGCTTCGTCATGGCGGGCTTCAAGCTGAACGACGGAAAGTCCAGCGAAGCGGCGCTCAAATACGTCATTTTCGGCGGGGTCGCCTCGGGCATCATGCTTTATGGCATGAGCTGGATTTTCGGTCTCACGCAGTCGCTCAACCTGGGTGAGTGCGCGGTCCGCATCGCCGCGATTACGGCCGAGACCGGCAAGGTCCCCGAGGTCGTGTTCGTGGGCGTCGTGTGCATGATGGCTGGTTTTGGCTACAAAATCAGCGCGGCGCCGTTCCACATGTGGACACCCGACGTCTACGAAGGCGCGCCCACACCCGTCACGGCGTTCCTCTCCGTGGGTCCCAAGGCCGCCGGGTTTGCCGTCCTCGTGCGCTTCTTCGCCGATGCCCTCGGCGCAACGGGCGCCACGACGGGGGCCCTGGCGTCGGTGACCATCGACACACCGTGGCCCGTCATCGCGGGTTGTTTGGCGATGGCGACCATGACCGTCGGCAATCTGTCCGCCCTCGGACAAGACAACGTGAAGCGCATGCTTGCCTATTCGAGCATCGCCCACGCAGGCTACATGCTCCTTGGTTTCTCGGTGTTTTCCGAGGCGGGCGTGGCGTCGATCGTTTTCTACGTCGTGACGTACTGCCTGATGAACCTCGGCGCCTTCCTGATGGTCATGGCGCTCGCCGAGCAAAACGGTGGCGACGAGACCGTGGGCGCGTTCCGCGGACTGGGCCGCAAATCACCGGTGATCGCCGCGGTCATGGCCATCTTCCTGGTGTCCCTCACGGGCCTCCCCCCGATGGCGGGCTTCGTCGGCAAGTTCTACTTGTTTGCAGCGCTGGTGCGCGGTGGCGGCCCCTGGAACTGGGTATTGGCCATTGTCGGCATGCTCAACAGCGTTGTTTCGCTCTTCTATTACGCCCGCGTCCTGCGCGCGATGTACCTCGAAAAGGGCGACCAATCGGCCGCGCCTGTTCTTCGCCCGCTGTTCAACGTCACGAGCATCGTCCTCGCGGTCCCCACGTTGTTGCTCGGCATCTACTGGTCTCCTGTCTACGACTTCGTGGCGAGCTCCTTGACCATGGTGCGCTGAGCGCGCCCTTCCACATCCAAGGCCACGAAAAAGGCCCTCACACCGCTTGGGTGGAGGGCCTTTGATTTGGCTGCCGCGCGCAGCGCGGTCGTTCACTTACTCTTTGGCAGCGAGCACCCAGGCCGAACCGTAGCCGACGTTGTTCGAGCCGTAGCTAATCCACATATAGCCGCTTTCGCCCCAGCCCGTTCCCCACGAGTTCTTGATGAGATAAGCGCCCTTCTGGTCGTCCCAACCCACGAGCGTAATGCCATGGTTCACGGTCTTCGCGTTGGGCAGTGTGGGGTTCTCGTCGAAGACGCCGCCCGCATAGGCCATGAACGCATCCGTCACGTACACGGTCGTCGCGATGGGACCGTATTTGCAGAGCGCATCCTTCATTTCGCTCGTCGAGGGGGTCGAGCCGTCGTTGCGGACGTAGCCCCAGGTGGCCGCGTGGAACGAGCCGCCCTTTGCGCCACACGACTGCTCCTTGCCCTTGTACGGGACGACGGCCTCGTCGACGGCGCCGTGCGAGATGAAGTGGTCGAAGACTCCCGAGTACCAGCCACCGCTGCACGAGCCTGCGTCGCCGCCGGCTTTGGTCTGCGCGCAGTCGAGGACGTCTTGCTCGGAGACGTCGATGCTCTTGCCGTTGGCGATGGAGTACGCGCCTTCGAAGGCCGCGCTCCCGGTAAAGCTCCAGCAGCTTCCACAGGCCCCCTGTTGGCGAATCGGAGCCATTTTGCCAGCCGTTTTCCAGTCGAACGCGGCAGCCTTCGGATCGCACGCGGCGGCCGGATCGTTGGGCTTCGGCTTGGGCTTGATTTGAAGGTACTTGAGGGCGACGGGGGTGGCCTTGGCGTTTTGTTCCGAGGCGACCTTGGGCAGGTCCGTCGGGGGATTCGTGCGCGCGAGGTCGGTCAGCTTGAAGTCCATGGCGGTGGTGTAGCCCACCGTGAACTTCTTCTTCTTGGCCTTGACCTCCCCCCGGAGCTTGTCGAGGTGTTGCTTGATGGCGGCCGACGCGAATTTTTCTCGGGAGGCAAAGCTCACCTGGGCGTCGGAGGTGGAAACGAAACCGAGCAAAAGGGCCGGCACCAAGAACATTGCACGCTTCATAGGCGGCATCCTCTTTCTTCTAGAAGGGTCATCCAAGGCTACATCGACGCGGCCCACCCTCGGTGGAGGCGCGTCGGCGACACGGCAACGAGCCGCGGTTGGACGGACGAATCGTCCGCGCCAAGCATCGGCGTCGTGCTTTTTTTACATTCCTTCGACGGAGGTGAGCGATCGCCCCCCCTGCAGGTCTTTGTACATCACGACGGTGACGGGCTTTACGGCGCCCGACGTCCGCACATCGAGCTCCAGGCGGTAGTTGATCCCGGCCACAACCTGGGTCGCCGCGGACCGCACCTTGTCGAGGGCGAGCGTGCGATCGCGGGTTTTCTGCTGGAGCAGCGTCACGGCCTCCGCCGCCTCCGCTTGGATTTTCGCGTCCGCGGGATCGGCCGCGGTGTAGCCACCCACGACCACGGGGGCGCCGACGGGGGGCGTGATCTGCGGCGGAGCGGTCGTCGCGGCGGGGGCGGCGGGCTCGGTGGAGGCC
>CAYLJT010000974.1:0-2749 GCA_964383995.1 uncultured Polyangiaceae bacterium | reverse complement strand
ATGTGCATGCCGTCCACCTGGTCGGGTCGCCCCGTCGCTGCCGCCAGGCGCGTGATCGAGATCGAAGAGGTGTTCGACGCGAGCTCCGAGCTCTTCGGCAAAGCGGCGTCCGCGCGACGGAACAATTCGAGCTTCAGTTCGAGGTTCTCGGTGGCCGCTTCCACGGCCAAATCGCAGCCTTCGAGGCCCGCCACCCCCTCCGACGGCGTGATGCGCGCGAGCAGCGCATCGCGGTCATCGGCGGTCATCTTGCCCTTGTCGACTTGCTTGCCGAGGACCGCGCCAATCGTCGCGCGCCCCTTCTCGGCGAGCGCCAAGGTCATGTCGCACAGCACCACATCGAGGCCCGATGCGGCCGCGACCTGCGCGATGCCGCGGCCCATTTGTCCTGCCCCCAACACACCCATCCGCCGAACCGACGCCGCGCTCACGATGCTCATGGGGCCGTCATAGCCGAGGCGCGACGGGGGATGGAACGGCTGTCAACGCTTCTCCGCTGAAGCCCACGTTTGCAAGGCGATTCGCAGCATCTCCGCGCCGTCCACGTCGCGCCCCAGGGGCAAAAACGTGGTGCCCGCGCGACCCTCTGCCGATGGCAGACCTCGCACTTCCAGGCCGTGATCGTCGATGAGCGTGGGCTCGTAGCGCGCGACCTCCACTTGTCCGAGACGCGCGCCGAGGGCCGCCGCGGCCTCGCCTTGCTTTTGGATCGCCCAGACGATCCACGAGGGCGACACCACGAGGGCGCTCTTCACGACCTCCGTGCTCTTCGCGAGGCCGAGAAAGCGGCTCGTCGTCTTGGTGGACGTGGTTTCGCCACAAACCAGGGGGTTTTGAGCCAGATCACCCAGGTCGTGCCGCTCTGCATAGGCGCGCAGGGCCTCCGCAAGGGCGGGCTCGAGGCCCGAAAACGGGCACCTGCGAGATGCGCGGGTCCACTCTTGGGGGAGCATGGGCCGAGCCTAATGCCGCACGCCGAGAATCTGGCCAGGCTTTCGCGGAGCTGTTGGCCACGCGAAGCCGCACGGTCGGAGCTCAGCGCGCTCCGAGCAGGGTTTTCGCCGTTCCTGCGGCCTGCTAGGCGAACGCCATGAGCCAAAGTCCCCAATTCGTGCTGGTCGAGCGCACCAACGCGGTGGCCACCGTCACCATCAACCGCCCCGACAAAATGAACGCCCTCAATACCGAGGTCGTGGCCGAGCTCGATGCGACGTTCGCCAGCCTCTCGGCGGGCGACGAGCCCGTGCGCGCAGCCATCCTCACGGGCGCGGGCAAGGCCTTTGTGGCGGGCGCGGACATCGCGGAGATGATGTCCATGACGCCCGTGCAAGCCAAAGCCTTCGCCGACGCGGGACACCGTCTCATGGCTCGCATCGAGTCGCTGCCCTACCCTGTCATCGCGGCGGTCAACGGCTTTGCGCTGGGAGGAGGCCTGGAGCTGGCCCTAGCGTGTGACTTCATCGTGGCCGCCGCAGAGGCCAAGATGGGCCAGCCCGAGGTGAGCCTGGCCGTCATTCCAGGTTTTGGCGGCACCGTGCGCCTGGCGCGCAGGGTGGGAATCGGCAAGGCGAGAGAGCTTATTTACACAGGCGACATGGTCAATGCCGAACAAGCCCTCTCGCTCGGCCTTGCCAACAGCGTCGTACCCGGCGCCGAGCTGTTGTTGCGTGTCCGAGACATCGCCCTGAAAATCGCGTCGAAGGGCCCCCTCGCGGTGGCCGCAGCCAAGCGCGTGCTGCAAAAGAGCCAAGACGTCTCGCCCGACGTAGCCTGCGAAATGGAGGCCCAAGCCTTCGCTGGGCTCTTCGGCAGTGAAGACCAGAGGGGCGGTATGCAGGCCTTCGTCAACAAGGCCAAAGCCACCTTCACGGGGCGCTGAAGGTCGTGCAGCAACGAAGTCCCTTCGACCGCCGCCGTGCCCACGGCGAGCGCGCCTCTGTCATCCTCGGCACGATGAACTTCGGCAAGCGCACCGACGCCAAGACCGCCGAGCACATCATCCACAGCGCCTTCGATCAGGGCGTCGTGCACTTCGACACGGCCAATGCCTATTGCGACGGCGACTCCGAGCGTATCTTGGGCCGCGCGCTCCTAGGGCGCAGAGACAAGGTCCTCGTCGCCAGCAAGGTCGGCTTCGGCCGCACCGCCGGCAAGCCCGAGGGCCTCTCGCCGGCCCGCGTCAAGGCCGCCTGCGAAGAGAGCCTGTCCCGCTTGGGCATGGACTATGTAGACATCTATTATCTCCATGTCCCCGACTACGACACACCCTTGGCAGACACCCTAGGCGCCATCGGCGAGCTACTGAAGGTGGGTAAGATCCGCGCGTTTGGTGTCTCGAACTATGCGTCTTGGCAAATAGGCGACATCAACCACACCTGCGACGCGCTAGGCATCGCGAGGCCCATCATCTCGCAGACGCTCTACAACATGCTCATTCGCCAGCTCGACCTCGAATACGCGAGGTTTCTGCAACACCACCCCATCCACAACACGGTCTACAACGCCCTGGCAGGGGGCCTGTTGAGCGGGCGGTTCACCAAAGCCGAGGCCGCGCCGAAGGGCAGTCGTTTCTTCAACAATCGCCTGTACCAAGGTCGTTATTGGTCGAGCCACTTCTTCGACGCGGTCGACGCCTACCGCGCGGTGGCCGACGAACAGGACATGACGCTCTCCGATCTGGCCTATGCGTGGCTAGCGGGCAGCCCGGTGGTCGACTCGATCCTCATCGGCCCGGCGACCACCGAACAGC
>CAYLJT010000973.1:0-2752 GCA_964383995.1 uncultured Polyangiaceae bacterium | reverse complement strand
TGGCGAGCATGCCCATGTAGTCGCTCTGCGTGCGGTCCATGCCCGAGCTTGCGCCCTTGAGGCCGCGGAAGATGTTTCCCCCGCCGACGACGACCCCGATTTGTACGCCGAGCTTGGCGATTTCGGCGACCTCACCGGCGACGCGGTGGAGCGTTTGGGGATGAATCCCGAAGCCTCCGTCCTGACCGCACAGCGCCTCGCCGCTCAATTTGAGCAGGATCCGCGTGTATTTCAGGTCGGGCTGGAGGACAGGAGGGGGGCGTATCGACTCCAGGTGATCCACGGCCGGGCTTCTACTTCTCCCGGGGCTTCATGGCAACGTTGGCCCGCCCCGTGGTAGATCGCGGGCCGATGACGCACCTTCGGCGCTTTGCCCTCGCCTCCGCGGTCCTCTTCGCCTTCGCGATGGGCTGCGACGACACACCCATCGACAACGCCACCGCGGACGCTTCGGTGCCCGAAGGCAGCTTGCCCCCCGAGCAGGCCGCGCGCGTGTTGGCCAAGGTGGGCGACAGGGCCATTACGCTCGGCGATTTCGCTGCGGTGCTCGATCGCATGAACGAGCTCGACCGGCTCCGTTACAAAACGAAAGAGCGGCGCCGCGAGCTCTTGCAGGACCTGATCGACATCGAGCTCTTGGTGCAGGAGGCCAAGCGGCGTGACGTCGATAAACGGCCTGAGGTCGAGGAGGCGCTGCGCCTCGTGCTGCGCGACGCGATGCTGAGCAAGGTGCGCGGGGAAGCCCCGGCGCCCGCCGAAATTCCGCAGGCCGAGGTGGACGCCTACTACGCGGCCCACAAAGACGACTTCACCGAGCCCGAGCGGCGTCGCGTGTCCGCCATCGTGCTGACCTCGAAGGCCGAGGCCGAGAAGGCGCTCAAGGCCGCGCAGCAAATCAAGTCAGCGGGCGACTGGGGTGCGGTGTACGGCAAGTTCGTGAGCGACGCGAACAAGGCGCTGCCCGCTGATTTGGCGGGGGATTTGGGAATCGTTGGTGCTCCAACGGATCCGCGCGGCAGCAACAAGAGCGTGCCCGAAGCCGTGCGCAGCGCGGTGTTCACCATCGCGGATGTGGGCGGCGTGGCCCCCGCGTTGGTCGAGGCGGAGGGGAAGTTTTATGTGGTGCGCTTGAGCGGCAAGACCGACAGCCACACGCGCACCGTCAAGGAGGCCGATCGGGCCATCCGCGTGAAGCTCATCGAGCAGCGCATGGCCGAAAAAGAGGCCGCGCTGGAGGCCGAGCTGCGCAAGAAATACCCGGTGACCATCGACGAAAACGCCCTCGCCAGCGTGAAGCTGCCCCCGGCGTTGGAGGGCGTCGACTGGTCGTCGGGGCCGAGCCCTTGGCGCAAAGCAGGCGCGGGCGCCGATGCGGACGCCGGCGCGCCCTCCGAAGGTGAGGGCGTGGAGCTGCCGTGACGCACCTCGATGGGCGCTCGTTGCCCGTCGTTGCGAGCGAGGTCGCTCCGACGAGCTCGGCCCCTGGACAGCGCCGGCGAAGGCGCGATTGGAGCGACGAACTGCGCGAAGCGATCACCAGCGTGGAGGCGCTCGACCGCGCCCTCGCGCTGACCGACGACGAACGACGCGGCGCACTGCGCGCCGAGGCCATGGGCCTGCCGCTCCGCATCACGCCCTACTACTTGGGGCTCGTTGACCGAGACAAACCGGACTGCCCGATCCGTAAGCAGGTGGTCCCGAGCGCCGCCGAGGGCGTGGATGCGCCCGGCGATTTGGCCGATCCGCTCGGCGAAGAGGCGCACACCGTGGCCCCCCATTTGGTGCAACGCTACCCCGATCGCGCGCTCTTGCTGGCCACCGATCGCTGCGCGATTTACTGCCGTTTTTGCACGCGTTCTCGGCTCGTCGGGCAGGGCGGTGGGGCTGTGCCGTTGGCCGAGCTGGAGCCCGCGATGGCGTACCTCGAAGGGCACCCCGAGGTGCGCGACGTGATCGTGAGCGGCGGCGATCCCTTGGCCATGGCGACCGAGCGCATCACGCGTTTGCTCACGCGTCTGCGCGAGATTCCTTCGATCGAGACGATTCGCCTCGCCACGCGCGTGCCCGTCGCGTTGCCCTCGCGCGTAACCGCGGAGCTCGTGCGGGCCCTCAAACGCTTCCAACCGCTGTGGGTCATGACCCACTTCAATCACCCCAAGGAGCTTACAAAACAGGCCAAAACCGCGCTCGCGCGGCTCGTCGATGGGGGCCTACCGGTGAACAACCAGGCGGTGCTCTTGCGCGGCGTGAACGACGACGCGGAGACGCTGACGGCGCTGTTTCGCGGGCTCGTGGCCTCGCGCGTGCGGCCGTATTACTTGTTGCAGATGGACCCCGTGCGCGGCTCATCGCACCTGCGCACGAAGCTCGATGTGGGCATCGCGCTGATGGAGGCGTTGCAGGGGCGGCTGTCGGGCATCGCGCTGCCGAAGCTCATCGTGGATACCCCGCGGGGCATGGGCAAAGTGCCCGTGGGGCCCAACTACGTGGTGGCGAAGGAGCCCGGCGTGACGCGGCTGCGCACCCACCGCGGGGTGGTCGTGGACTACTTCGATCCGCCGTGATTATGGTGGGCCCCATGGCCCTCGCCCCTTCGCTCCGCGCGGTTTACGTCGTCGATGCCGTTCGCACCCCCATCGGTCGCTACGGCGGCTCCCTCGCCACGGTGCGCCCCGACGACCTCGCGGCGCTCGTGATCGCGGCCCTCGTCGCGAGGCAGCCGGCGGCCGGGCAACGTGTCGATCAGGTGGTG
>CAYLJT010000972.1:0-2756 GCA_964383995.1 uncultured Polyangiaceae bacterium | reverse complement strand
AGGCATCTGGAAGAACGCTTCGCGGTAGGTGCCCGACGCGCCCGCCCTGCCCTTTTCACCGTCGTCTCGAAAGACGGGCTCACCCAGCAACGTACCTCCCCGCTCCTGGGCGAGCGTGAGGGCCCTTTCGAGCCACGGTTGCAAGGCGTGATCGGCGGACTCGAAGGCCAACAGGAGCACACTGCCACCCTCCGAGGGGACCTGTGCCAACAGCGCTTCGGTTGGATCGAGCAGGCGGCAATTGGCAGGGTAGAGACCCGCCTGGGCGATGGCGCGGGCGGCCTCCGCGCCGTCCAAGAAGCGGGCAAAACGCAGGCTGGCAGAGGCCCGGTAGCGGGGCTTCTGTTGCACACGCAGCCACGCCTCGGTGATCACGCCAAGGATGCCTTCCGAGCCGAGCACCAGCCGGTCGGGGCTCGGTCCAGCCCCTGACCCCGGGAGACGGCGGGACTCCCAAACACCGTTGGGCGTGATCATGCGGACCGACTCCACGAGATCGTCGATGTGGGTGTAGAGCGTCGCGAAGTGGCCTCCGGCGCGGGTGGCGATCCAACCTCCCAGGGTAGAATGCTCGAAGCTTTGCGGGTAGTGGCGGAGCGTCAAGCCGTGGGGCGCGAGGGCGCCCTCGATCATAGGGCCCGTGGCGCCGGCCTGAATGCGCGCCGCGCGCGACACCGGATCGACGTCGAGCAGCCGATTGAAATGCCGGAGATCCAAGCTGACGACCCCCTTGTACCGTGGGGAGGCGGGGGCCTCGAGGCCGCCGACGACGCTCGTTCCTCCGCCAAACGGCACGACCGCCAGGCCTTCGGACGCAGCCGTGTCCAGGGTCAGGGCGATGTCGTCTTCGCTCTTTGGGTAAGCCACCATGTCGGGCGCGGCCGCGAAATCGCCCTTGAACGCGCGTACGATGTCGCGGAAGGCGCGGCCGTAGGTGTGGCGCACGCGGTCTTCGCGCGCCGCGCTGCAAAAGCCCTGGAGAGCGTCGGGGACAGGCACCTTGACGGCGGGCACCACCGCGTCGTCGATGGTCGGCAAGGGTCCGACGCTGGGCTCGTTGACGCCCAACATCGCGGCCACCTGAGCCGCCAGGCCGCGGCGCGTGTCGAGGTCAGGAAATCGATGCGTGTAGCCCCAGGCCCAGTGGGACAGACCGCCGTTTGTCTCGGACATTTCGCCGCCTTTCGCTCTAGCTCAACCTTCGCCCACGATCGATCGCAGGCAGCCGTCCCGCGCCGCGCGCAGCGCCGCGAGCGAGGCCTCCGCGAGGGTGACGCCGTCGTTCCGGATCAGGAGCGCGTCGCCGCCGGTGGTGCCGAGGAAGCGCACGGGCACGGTCGCTTCGGCCGCCTTGGCTTGCACGAGGGGCACCAGCTCTTGCTCCACGCTGACCACGATGCGGCTTGGCCCTTCCCCGAACATGCGCTCGCTCAGCGCGCCGCCGAAGGGTAGATCGACTTCGACGCCGAGGTCGCTCGCGGCGTCGTCCCCGCCGATGCAACACTCGGCGAGGCACAGCGCGAGGCCGCCGTCCGAGACATCGTGGACGCTCTCCAGGGGGCGCGGACGGCTGCGCAATAAACCGAGCACGAGCGCCTGAAGGCGCTTTTCCAAGGCCAGGTCGATGGTCGGTGGGGGCCCCTTGACCTCCCCGGTGGCGGCCACGACCCACTCCGAGCCACCCAGGGTCCCCGGGCCTTCGGCGCCGAGCAGCAGGACCGACAAGCCCGCCCTGGGGAACTTCGAGGAGACCACGTCGCCCGCGTCCGAGACAAGGCCGACCGCCGCCACCGTGGGCGTGGGTAGGATCGCCCTACCATCGGTCTCGTTGTAGAGGCTGACATTGCCGCTCACGATGGGCACATCGAGCACGCGACAGGCCTCCGCCATGCCATCGATGGCGCTCGCGATCTGACGCATCACGTGGGGCCGCTCCGGGTTGCCGAAGTTGAGGCAATCGGTGATGCCGATGGGCTCGGCGCCCACACACACCAAGTTGCGGCACACCTCGGCCACGGCCATCGCCGCGCCGCCGTGCGCGTCGAGCTCGCACAACCGGCCATTGCAATCGCTGGAGAACGCCAAGAGCTTTTCAATCGCGCTCGCGGCCTCGCTGGGGCGACCTCCCGAGGGATGGGCCACTTCGTCGCACGGCACGCGTACGACGGCGGCGTCCGCGGCGCCGGGGCGGAGCCGTGTTCCACCGCGCACGGTCGCGTCGTACTGGCGATAGACCCACTGCCGCGAGCCGAGGTTCGGCGACCCTACCATGCGAATGAGCGCTTCCTCCCAGGATGTCGGCCCGGCGATCGTCGCTGGATCGAAGGCCGTTTTCGCAGGCAAGGTCGGATCATCGGCCTGCGGGCGGTCGTATTTGGGGGCGGCGTCGGTGAGGAAGTCGACGGGTAGATCGCACACCACGATGGGGCTCCGCGCGATGGGCTCGTCGTCCAGGGGGTCGTAGCCGGGGGTGGCGCGCACGACCCAATGGCCCGTGTCGGTCACCTTGCCAATGACCGCGACGTCAAGCTCCCATTTGCGACAAATGGCCTCGATTTCGGCCTCCTTCCCGGGCTTCGCCACGAGCAGCATGCGCTCCTGTGACTCGGACAAAAGCATCTCGTAGGGGGTCAGACGCCGCGCCCTGCGCGGCACGCGGTCGAGATCGAGATCGAGGCCGCTGCCCGAGCGACCTGCCATTTCGACCGACGAGGAGGTGAGCCTTCTCCGTTTGAATGACGCTCTGCACAGGCCGT
>CAYLJT010000971.1:0-2759 GCA_964383995.1 uncultured Polyangiaceae bacterium | reverse complement strand
CCCGCACCTGGTAGTCGCGCAGGCCCAGGTAATCGAAGGGCTCCGCGGCCAACTTGGCGTGCGCCGCCGACACGTCTTGCTTCAGGCGCTCGATCAGCCCGTCCGGGGAGAACCAGCCGGCAAAGCTGTCTCCCAGGTTTTGGTCGCGCCGCCCGTCGCGGAACCAAATGCCCGATTTCTCCTTGATTTGAGGCAGAAAATCGCGACCGTTGCTGGCGAACAAGAAGGGGATGCGGAGCTTACCTTGACCCCAGGGGCCGCCCTCGGGGGGCGCGGCGTCGTCCCGATCGACCCAGGCTTGGCTGTAACGTTCTGCCTGCAAGAGCGCCTGGCTGACGTCCTTGCCTTTGCGCTTGGCCTCCACCACGCCGACCGCCGTGAGGCCCACGAACAGCACGTAGTCGGCGCGCTCCTTCTTGCCCTTACCCCCGACATACCACTCGGCGATGGCCCGGTTCACCCCGCGCGCAGGTCGGGCGCCCTTGCCATCGGTCAGCTTGTCCGAGTCAACCTCCCAACCGGCGGCGCGCAGCTTCTCGTCGATGATGCGCCGGGTCGCCAGCTCGTCGAGCTCCAGATCGGAGCCCGCCTCTGCGGCGCGATCGATGGTGTCTTGTTGCACCGCGGGGGTCGCGGCAGCCGCCGCGGCCTGGAGGGCGGAGAGCTCCGCCGCATGGGACGCCGTAACGGCGGCCAGGGTCGCCTCCAGGGCGGAAAAGGCCGATTGTGCGTCTTTGGCGCGTTGCGACTCTTCCGCCGCCAACGCCTCCCAAAGCGCCCGCTCCTCGGCGGCCTGCGCGGCGAGCTGCTCCAAGGTAAGACGCTTCTGCGCTTCGGCCTCCAGGACAGCCCGCTGGGCTTCCAGATCTCCCTTGTGACGATCGAGGTCGTCGTGGAGCCGTTGGAGCTCCAAACGGAGCGCCTGGTCTTCCTGTGCCGGATCGGGTGGTGGAATGAAGGGCCCCGGATCAAACTTCCGGTTGTTGCCAAACGAGCGCTGAAACCAAACGCCGAGCGTGCGGGCCTGCTTGAGCTGGTGCAGCGCCTCGCGATGATCCCCCTTGCCTTCGTGGACGGCGGCGTTGCCCACCGAGCGGAGGTCGTGAAACAGCGTGCGTGGCTCGGCGCGCAGGGCGCCGCTCTCGCTGAGGCGCGCGAGGATGTCGACCTGACGATCTTGCGGGCCACCGAGCACACCAAGCTTCGCCGCAGCGCGCTGGGCCAAGAGCTCCCCAAACAGCCGCAACGTCGCGATGCAGGCGACCGGAAACTCCGCGAACTGCCGCTCCGCCTGCGCGCCGAGCACCACCAAACGCGGGTCGTGGTAACCAAGAAAGTCGAAGTTGCTTTGGGGACGCGGAGGCACGCGAACCAGGATGAGACTACGGAAGCCCCGCACCGCGCAAGGAATTTTGCCGGGCCAAAGAGCCCGAAGCTCCCTCTATCGCTTCGCTAAGCGCTCCTGTATGCTCCGCCCCATGCACCGCCCCACGATCACCGCGCTCGTCACGTGCACCCTTGTCTTGGCCTCGCCCATCGGTTGCGACAGCAGCGAGGAGGCCCCCGTCGACAAAACCTTCTCCCTGCAAACCGACGCCGTCACCGTCGCCGCGGGCGCGGAAAAATACCTTTGCTACGCCCAAACCCTCGATCGCGACCTGGTGATCGATCGATTCGAGTACGGCCAGACCGCGACCGTCCATCACCTGCTCTTGGCCCGCACCACGACCGCGGAGCCCGAGGGCCTCAGTGAGTGCGACGTGCTCTTCCGGTCGTCGTGGATTCCGCTGTTCGGGGCCGGCAACGGCAATGCCACGCTGAATGCGCCCGAGGGCAGCGGACATGTCCTACCCAAGGGAACCCAGCTCCTCATCCAGCTCCACCTGTTGAACACCTCTGCCGCCGACGTGACAACACCGGTCGTCGTGAAGATGCGCGAGGCCGCGGCCCCGAATGTCACGCCCGTCGGTCTGTACGCCTTCGGCACCAACGACATCACGCTCGCGGCCACGCAACCTGGCAGCGTCAGCAACGACTGCACGGTCGAGCACGACGTGAACATCTTCGCCTGGTGGCCCCACATGCATCGGCTCGGCGTCTCGCTCAGCCTCTCCGTGGGTCCGAGCGCGGACAGCCTGGAAGAGGTCTACCGCATCGATCCGTGGGACTTCGACAATCAAGAGATGACCGCCACGCCGCTCCACATCCCGCAGGGGTATTTGTCGCGGGTCATCTGTGCGTACAACAATCCTTCCATGAACGAGGTGACGTTCGGCGAAAGCTCAAACGACGAGATGTGCTTTCTCTCCACGTTCGTCACGCCCGCCGAAGAGGCGCTCGACGGCTGTGTCTACCTGAAGCCGGTGGGCGACGAGCCCGTGCCGCCGGATCCGGCCGCCGGCGCCTGCGGGGAACAAGAGGCCAATGCGCTCGGCATCGGCGCGGCGTGCACCAAGGGAGGTGGCGAGTGTGCCAGTGGCCTGTCGTGCAGCGCCGATCAGGGCGATGATCCCCCGGGCTTCTGCCTCAAGATTGGCGGCTGCCAGACCACCCCGGACTGCGGCGGCGGCTGGGCCACCTGCTGCGCTCCCAAAGAAGCGGGAGGCCTGCTGAATATCTGTATTCCGGAAGCTTGCCGCCCGGCCGACTGCATCCCGCAGAACTGACAGGCTGTCTCGGACATCCGGGCGCGCGTCTGTCGTGGGTCTGAGCGTGCGCCTTCCTTCCCTACCCGGCCCTCACGCGAGCAAGATCGGCCG
>CAYLJT010000970.1:0-2759 GCA_964383995.1 uncultured Polyangiaceae bacterium | reverse complement strand
CCCCCCCCGCGCCTCCGTGCTGCTGCTCGACCCCCAGGCGCTCTCGAAAGAGGCCCAGGGCGAGGTCGCCGAGGCAAGCCTCGGCGACCTCGCGCTGGGCCTTGCGTTGCCGGCGACGGTGGACGCGCTGGTGGCGTCGGGACGCCTCGACGAGCGCCTCGCGGACCGTGCGGGAGGCAACATCATCCTGCTCCCCCCGCTCTCCGCCCGCGCCGAAGATCTTCGTCCCATGGTGCTTGACGAGCTGGGTCGCCTCGGCCTGCGCCAGCGGGGCACACCCTTCGGCCTCTCCCCCGAGGCCCTCGCGCTCCTCACCGAGCACGACTGGCCCGACAACGAAACCGAACTCCGGGCGCTCCTGCAGCGCGCCGCACGCCTGGCCGACGGCGCGCTCATCACCGCAGCCCACCTCGAAGCCGCCGAGGGACCATTCCGCGTTCGCGAAGAGAGGACACGCCGGATAGCCCGCCGATCGTAGCCCCCCGCACGGACTCTGATTGACATTTCATCCTTCGGGATGCTTCAGTCACGGTAACATTTCCCCGTCGCCTCGCGGTATCGGGCCCCTCGAAGGCTCCGACCAGTGTGTGAAGATGCTCTCGGAGTTTCCTAACTTTCGACACCTACGCCTCGGCGATCGGGCGGCCCTCGTCGCTCTCACCAAGCGGTATCCGCCGTTTTCCGATTTCAACTTCACGAGCCTCTACAGCTGGGACACGAACGAAACGGTCCAAGTCGCGGTGCTCAACGGAAATCTCGCGGTTCGCTTCGTCGACTACACCACGCAAGAGCCGTTTTATTCGTTCCTGGGCGACAACTACGTCGATGACACCGCAAACAAGCTGTCCGACCACGCCCGAGCTTGCGGCATCACGCCCGAGCTACGGCTCGTGCCCGAGGTGTCCGCTTGGCGCCTGACGCCAGGCAACTTCGACATTCGCGAGGACGAGGACAATTGCGACTACATCCTTGGCATCGAGCGCCTGAAGACCTACCAAGGCAACAAGCTCGGTCCCAAGCGCAATTTCGTCAACCGCTTCAATAAGTCCTACGAAGCAGCCACGGTGCGCGTCGACTTAGGCGACGTCGCGATTCAGACTCGCTTCCTCGACCTCTACCACCGCTGGCTCATCCAAAAGGGATCCGCCGCAGAAAACCCAGAAAACGAGCTGCTCGCACTGCATCGCGTGATGTTCGCAGCACGGCAGTTGCCCGACCTCTACGTGGTGGGGACGTTCATTGGCGACGACCTCGCGGGCTTTTCCATCAATGACCTCGTGGGCAATGGTTACGCCATGATCCACTTCGAAAAGGCCGACGCGGGCTACACTGGCATCTACGCTCAGCTCATGCAGCAGATGTCCCGCCTGATGGAGCAAAAGGGCTGTCGCTACATCAACTACGAGCAAGACCTGGGCATCCCCGGCCTTCGTAAGGGCAAGTCGAGCTACATCCCGTCGCACTACCTGCGAAAGTACGTCCTCTGTCCGCGCAGCGCGTCGACCCGCCCTGCGCCCGAGACAGAGTCTATCTCGACGTACATGCTGGTATCGCAAGCTGGCAGTTTGCGCGGCGAGGCCTGGCAAGCGCCGCCACTGGCATCCACCGAGCTCGCAGAAGACCATTCGCAAGAGCGACAAAGCTCGGCGCCCCCGAGCGAGCCCAGCTCCGAAGAACCGTCGAGCGCCCTCCGCTACAGTATTCCTCCCTCGGAATCGAGCATTGGCGTCAATCTCCCTCCGCTCTACGCGGCGTGGACTGACCTGTACGACCTCGCCATTGCAGCCCGTGCCGGGGACTCGATTCCACCGCCTCCGCCCTCCGCTTCGCGGTCGCCCGTCCGCGAAAGGCCGCTCGGAGGCGCGCTCGACGTGGCCCCGGACGCCGAGCCGACCTCGTTCCGCACAAGCATGCTGCCGCCCCGCCCCGAGGGCGATCGCGATTCCGTCTTGCCGCCGCCGATGGCCGCCTCGTCGGGGGGCTCGATCAGCTTGCGTCCTCCGCCCATGCCACGCATCAGCGTGATCCCCGAGGCGCCCACGGGGCGAATCTCGACAGGCATGCTCCCGCCTTCGCCAGCCGCGACGGTCGCCCAGGCGCGCCCTGCGGGCCAATCGAACATGCTGCCGCCGCCTCCGCCGTCGTCGCCACCCGAGGCCAACGACGAAGCGGCGCCGAGCCGAGCGCGCACGCCGCCGCCGCCCATCCCCCGCGAAGAGCCGCCGGACACGCCTGCAAGCCCCGGGAACGAAGCGTGGCGAGCGCCGCCACCGCCGGTGTTCGAGCGCCCGCGGATGCGCCTTGGTGTCCCGGACACGCCTCGTAGCGCCGTACCGCCGTCGGCGCGGCCGATGGACACGGGCGACAGTCAGCGCCCCTCGGCGCCGAGCGGCGTGGTGGGCCTCCGGCTGCCCTCGCTGAACCTGGAGCGCTGGCTCGACGAGCCAAGCCCCCAGCGTCAAAGTAATCGACCTCACGCAAACCGACCGGTCTCTTTCTCGCGCTCCAGCCTGCCCCCGCCCCTCCCACCGCCCCCCGCCGACGAAGAACCGATCCCGGACACCCGCCCCTCGAATCCGTCCGTCGAGGACGAGGGCGACCGCAAAGCGTTCATCGGCGACGAGTAGAAATCAGCGTCTTGAGGCGGGTCGCCGCACCTTCCGGGCTCACCCAGGTTGCGCGAGCCCGACCCAGGTTGCGCGAACCCGACCCAGGTTGCGCAAGCCCGACCCAGGTTGCGCAAGCCCGACCCAGGTTGC
>CAYLJT010000969.1:0-2760 GCA_964383995.1 uncultured Polyangiaceae bacterium | reverse complement strand
GCTTTTGTGCGGCGACAACCCGCTGTCCAACACGGCGGCGTCGAAGTTCTTGCGACTGACCGACACGATGTTGTTTTTGCTGAAGCAATGGGCCGACGGCAAGTTCATCAACGAGAAGACCGAGGGCATCCCGCTGCCCGATCTGGAGGCCGACCCGGTCTCCGGCACCGATCTCGATCGCGGCGTGCTCGGCAACCTGCTCGGCGGCGCGTTTTGCCCGGGCGCCGAAACGACATGGATCGTGCGCAATCCTGCCATCTACGCGAAACCTTACCGTGTGAAGCTGAGCCCCGCGATGACGACGTGCTTCCTCAGCCAGACCGATAACCTCGCCGTCGGGCTAGAGCCCGGCGACTTGACGAAGCGCAACGCGGTGCCCTGGCAAGCGGACTTCAACGAGTGCGCGACCCAGCCCATCGACATCACGTACGCGGCGTGGAGCTCCATCAACCCGGCGAGCGTGGGCGACCCCGTGGTGCCCATCCAGCAGCTCACCTATTGGTGGCCCACGCATCGGCCCATGTATGTCAACCAAGCGAACGGCGGGCAGGTGTTCTGGTCAGGCAACCTCCCTACCGAGTCGACGGGCGATCTTGCCATGGTGACCGCCTGGAAGGAGATGGGCTTCGTGTGCGACTTCAGCTACCAGCCCGACCCGGTGAACGAGCCGAGCCCTGTGCTGGTGGAGGGCTGGAACTCGATTCCGCCTATCAAGACGTCCAGCGGAGGCATGTCATGAAACGCAGGGGCCTGGAGGTCCTGATCGTTGGGGGCGGGCCCGCCGGCGCCGCCGCCGCCTTGGCCCTCGCCAAGTGCGATCCGACCCTGACCGTCGCCGTCCTCGAGGCCTCCACGTTCGATAGGCCCCGGGTCGGAGAGACCCTGCACCCGACGGCGCGTCCGCTGCTGGAACAGCTCGGCGTATGGAAGGCCTTCCAGCGCACGGCGTCACGCAAGACCGCGGGGACGGCGAGCGCGTGGGGCAGCGACGAGCTTGGCGGGGAAGACTTCATGATGTCGGCGCTGGGGCAGGGCTTCCATCTGGAGCGCACCGCGTTCGACGCCATGCTGCTCGATGAGGCGTCCCGCCGAGGCGCCACCGTCTACCTTGCCTCGAAGATGCACGAGGTAAGCCGCGAGGGCGATCTCTTTCAGGTGCGCGTGTCGAGCCCCTACGGCTCGAGGACGCTCGCGTGCAGGTTCCTGATTGACGCGACTGGCAGGTCCGCGCACGTGGCCACCGCGCTTGGTGCGAGGCGGTTCTTCTTCGACCGGCAGGTGGCGACCTTCCTGCACTACGACGTCGCGCCCGGCAGCTTCGACGACACCCGCACGCTGGTAGAGGCCACCGAGCACGGTTTTTGGTACTCGGCGCGGCTGCCGGATGACAAAGCGGTCGTGGCGTTCTTGACCGATGGCGATCTGGCGGCGACGCTGGGCATGCGGCAAACCGACCTCTTTCAGCGGGCCCTTGCCGGCACCTTCCATACCGCGAAGCGCTTCGCTTCGGCCACGCCCGTGGGCGAGCCAGGCACCTACAGCGCGTCGTCGAGCGCCCTCGATCTTCCCGCGGGGGACGGCTGGGTGGCCGTTGGCGACGCCGCGCTGGCCTACGATCCGCTCTCCGGGCAAGGCATCGTGCGGGCCCTGCATCAAGGTTTTTTGGCGGCGTACGCTGCGTCTGACTACCTCGGCGATGACGAAGGGCGGGGGGAGGTCGTGGCGAAATTCCAGACGCAGATGCTCGGTGAACTGGAGGGCTACCTTGCCGCGCGGGGCGAGGTCTACCTTGCCGAGAAGCGCTGGCCACGATCGCCGTTCTGGGCGCGACGGCAAGGCACCATCGAAATCGCCCCGACGCAAATGCTCGATGCTGCGCCGCGCGCTGGCGCCCGCCGCCTTCCCATGATGCTCCCCGAAACCGACCTCGCGACGCTGGTGAAGGCCGCCGCGGGAGGACGGAGGGCGTGCGACATCCTGACCACGGCGCGTGCCCAAGGCGTGCGTGCGACGGACCGACGCTTGATCCTGGCCTTGCAATACCTCGTCGCGGAGGGAGCGCTCACGCACCATCGCGACACCGCCGTAGCGCAGGGCGCCTGACTTTCCGGAGTCGGAAGGTCGCTCGACGTTACCTTCCCATCTCAACCAGAAGCGAGGCTCGCCGCGAAGTCTTGGTGGCGCGGCTCGAAGAGCTGGAGCGACAGCGGTGTCACGCTGACCGCGCCTTCGTCGTAGGCGTCGGTGTCCGAGCCCGGAGCGGCGTCGTGCCGGACGCCCCCGCCACCTATCCAGAGGTACTCCTGATTGCGGGGATCACGCCTGTAAATCACGTCGTCGTCATAGAGACGCGCGCCCAACCTGGTGGCGCGGACAGGCCAATCTTTCCCCTTCGGGATGTTCACGTTCATCAGAGGCACGGGGTCGAGCGCGGCCCCGTTCGCGGCCAGCATGCGCAGCACCAGGCTGACGCTCATCGAGACCGCGGCTTCGGGATCGGCCTCCAGATCCGCCGAAAGCGCGATGGCAGGAATGCCCCGGATGGCACCTTCTCTCGCCGCCGCGACGGTGCCCGAATAAAACACGTCGAGGCCGAGGTTCATGCCGTGGTTGATGCCGCTCACCACCAGGTCGGGCCGCCTAGGCAACACCTTTTGCTCCGAACAGACGGCCACGTACACGCAATCCGCGGGGGTCCCGTCGAGGGAGAACGTGTCGTCCGAGACACGCTTGAGGCGCAGGGCCCGGTGCAAGCTCAAC
>CAYLJT010000968.1:0-2761 GCA_964383995.1 uncultured Polyangiaceae bacterium | reverse complement strand
TGAAGAACGCGAAGAGCGGCAACCCCCCCGGACGCGCCGAACGGGGAGCGCCCTCCCCCGCCAAAACCAAGCCAAATTGCGTGTAGCGCGCCACGAGCGCGCGCTGCCGGTCGCCCACGCCCGGGATCGCGCTGCCCGCGATCAGCGCGCGGATCCAAGGCGCGCGCTCATAGGCGCTGGCCATCGCGACCGCCGTCAAAACCGCGCTCAAGCGGTCCATCAGCAGCGTGGCCTCGGCGAGGTGTTGAAAGGCTCGGCTGCGTGCCTCGGGGGGATCGTCGGAGGAGACCTTCGCAAAACACATGGCCTCGAAGCGCGCCAGGAGGCCCGCGAGCTCGCCCCGCAAGCGGGGGCCTGCGCTCTGGCTGTCGGTGTCGAGGGGCAACGAAAAACCCCACGGTTCCTCGTTCTTTCGATCGGGCGTCCAGGCGAACACCTCGGCGAAACCGAACAACGTGTCGCAGCGGGTGACCACGACGTAGGTCGGCACGTCGGCGTGCAAATGCTTGGCGGCGTCGACCAAATAGGCTCGTTGACGGGCGGCGTACGCTTCGAGCCCGCGGTCGTCGAGGTCCATCAAATCGGCCGCGCTCAGCACCAACAGAATGCCATCGACGGCCTCGCGCGGACGTTGCGAGCGCAGCTCGTTGCCCAAAAATGCGAAGGCTTCTTTGTGCGCCCGCGGCCCCACGAGCGTCCCGCTTGGCTCGACCAAAACGGCCTCCGCAGGCATCCAGATGGAGCATGTGGGCTCGGGATTGGGCCCCGCCAAGGGCTTGTCACCGTGCGACCAGGTGAGCTGCATCGCTCGGATCGCCGACGAGCGGCCCGACCCCGGATCGCCCAGCACGAGGTACCAAGGGATCGCGTACAGGCCATCGGGGTGGCCCGGAAATCGGCGGCTCACCTCGCCGAGCGCGGCGCTTATTTCTCGCCCAACGGGGTTCATCGGAGGCCGTTCACCAACACCAGGACGAACGCCGCGAGGCCGAGCACCAGCAGGCTTATCCCAACGATGCGCGCAAAAGTGATCGTCTTGTGAAACGGCTCTTTCGGCAGCATCGCGGCCGAATCACCGGGGCGCAGGGGCCGCAAAACACCGCTCGTCCAGTCCCTGTCGGGATCGACGCCGAGCTCCCGCGCGAGCCGCGCTCGAAGCTGCGCGAGCTCGTAGCGATTGGCTCCAGGCAGCGCGAATCGGCCTTGAAAACCGAGGCCCAGCACCACGGCGTAGGTCGCCATGATCTTCTTGGGCGTCTCGCGGCTGCGCGCCAAACGCTCGAACACCTCGACCCCCGCGTTGTTGGTCATCCAACGCAGGGCCTGCAGCGGCCTCTGCGACCACAGGCCGCGCAGATCGGGCAAGGACATCGCGACCTCGTCGATCAACGCCGCGATCGCGAACGTCGCATCGTCGACGAACTGCATGGGCAGGGCCTGAGCGTCGGGCGACGCCGAAAGCTCTTGCAGTAAATAGGTCGCGTGCGCGTGCACCTGATCGGCCGTGGGGCGCCGCACGGCGGTGCGCATCGCGCAGACCCACTGCAACACGTCGTGACCGAAGACGCCGACGATGGTCTCCACAGGGCCCGGGAGGTTAGTCAAGACACGCCGGTCCGTCGACTGCGGACGCGGCCGGGTCTGTGGTAAGGGGAGCCGAATTCAACGAGGAGGCTCCCGCTATGTCCGAGATTCAGAGCGTCATCGCCCGAGAAATCATTGATTCACGCGGCAATCCGACGGTCGAGGTGGAGGTGCGCACCCTCGCTGGCTTGGGCCGCGCGGCGGTCCCGAGCGGCGCTTCGACGGGCGAGCACGAGGCCGTCGAGCTGCGCGACGGCGACGAAAAGCGCTTCCTCGGCAAGGGTGTCTTGAACGCGGTTCGCAACGCGGAAGACGTCCTTGGCCGCGCGATCATCGGCATGGACTCCCTCGATCAGCAGGAGATCGATCACACGCTGCTAGCCACCGACGGCACGCCCAACAAATCGAAGCTCGGTGCCAACGCGGTCCTCGCGGTCTCCATGGCCGTCGCGCGCGCCGCGGCAGATACCGTTGATTTGCCGCTCTGGCGCTACCTCGGCGGGGCCAACGCGCGCGTGTTGCCGACGCCGCTGATGAACATCCTCAACGGCGGGATGCACGCGGACAACGGCCTCGAAGTGCAAGAGTTCATGATCGTGCCGCTCGGCGCGCCCTCCTTCGCGGAAGGCCTGCGTATGGGCACCGAGGTGTTTCACAAGCTCAAGTCGTTGCTCAAGAAAGACGGCCTCGTCACCGCCGTGGGAGACGAAGGCGGTTTCGCCCCGCGTTTGCCTTCGAACGAAGGGGCCCTCGAATACGTCACGCGCGCCATCGAAGCGGCCGGTTATCGCCCCGGCGAAGACATCGCCCTCGCCCTCGATGCGGCGCTCAGCGAGTTCTACGACGCCAAGACGGCCCGCTACACCTTCGACAAACAAGAGCGCACGGCCGAAGAGATGGTCGCTATCTACGACGCGCTTTGCCGCAAATTCCCGATTGTTTCCATCGAAGACGGCTGCGCCGAGAACGACGCCCACGGCTGGAAGCTGCTCACCCAGAAGCTCGGCGCCAAGGTGCAGCTCGTCGGCGACGACTTGTTCGTCACGAACCCCGCGCGCCTCGCGGAGGGCATGCGCGACGGCGTGGCCAACGCGATCCTCATCAAGCTGAACCAAATCGGCACGGTCACCGAGACCCTCGACTGCATCGCGATGGCGCAGGAGGGCGGCTACCGCTC
>CAYLJT010000967.1:0-2765 GCA_964383995.1 uncultured Polyangiaceae bacterium | reverse complement strand
AGATCACCGCGCGCCCCGAGCCGAGCACCACGCTGCCGTCGGGGAGCTTGGTCTCGCGGTACGAATCGGCCCAGCGAAACAGGTAGTGCGCGTCGTCGACCAGGCGCTGCTCGGTGGGGCTGATGAACACCACGCGGCCGCGCGTGCCGTCGGTCTCGGTGAACGAGCGCGCGATGCCTTCGGGCAGCGCGTCCATGCCGTAGGGCGCCAAATCGTCGGGCGGCAGGTACTTTTCGAGGCGCGCCCAGTCGTCGTCGCTGAGCACGTTGCGCTTGTGCGCCTTCACCACCTTGCGCTTGATATCGAGCAAGAGCGGGATCTTTTCCTCCTGCTCGGGCGCCACGAAGTCTTGCAGCGTGTGCAATGCGTTGAACGGCTTCAGGCCCTCCGGCGCCGCGTCGCGACGCGCGTTCAAGGCGTCGCGCAGGGGTCCGACCTGCTCGGGGCGATCGAGCAAAATCGCCATGCCATCGGCGCCCACGTAGCCCGTGATCGAGTCGGCCAGCTCCGAGAGGCGAATCTCCTCGGCCCGCGCGCTCACATCGTTGCGCAGGTTCTTGAGGTCGTACTCCATCGGATCGCTTCGTACGTAGCCGACGAGCGCCACGGATCCGGCCACGGCCAGGGCCGCGCCGATGATCGTGACCGCGCGCGGCGCGAGCGGCACGAGGGCCGCGAAGGGCTTTCCGAAGGCCACGCCGCCTTGCATCACGGCGCGAATGCGCCCCCAAAAACCCTTGCTCTCCCGATCCAAGGGCCACGTGCGCTCGATGGTCGCCAGGATCGCGGGCAGCGTCCAATAGGTCGCGATCCAGCACAGCGTCATGCCGAGACCGCCGATCAAGCCGAAGTCGCGGAAGCCCCGAAACTCGGTGACCACGAGCGAGCCGTAGGCGGCGCTGGCCGCGAGGGCCGCCGTCAAGGTGGGCACCCAGGTCTCGCGGTGGCTGGTGCGCAGCGCGGTGAGCAGATCCTCGCCGTTGCGTCGCGCTTCGAGGTAGCGCGACATGAAGATGATGCCGCTGTTGATGCCGTTTCCCGCAACGATGGTGAACAGGAAGCCCGTCGCCATGTTGAGGTTGCCGATGGTGATTTGCGTGATGCCGAAGGTCCACGAGACGCCCACCGCGATCGTGATGGTCATCGTGAACAGCGTGCGAAACCGCAGGTAATAAAGGAAAACGACGCCGATGATCAGGGCCGCGCCGAAGTAGCCGACGTCGGTGAGATCCTGATGGATGGCCTTGTACTCGGAGATCCCGGTCTGCAAATCCCCCGCGAAACCGTAGCTGATGCTGGGGTGAAACGACTTTGGATTGATGCGCTCGACCACCTCGCGCACGCGGCGGATCGCCTCCGAGCCTTGCTCCAGATCGGTGGCCACGACCTTCGAGCGGATGGCGACGACCAGCGTGCGGCCGTCCTTCGCTTCGTAGTAGCCGTCGGGGTAGCGGCCGGTGTCGATGTCCGAGACACCGAGGTCGCGCTTCCAACGCTCGACGTCGACCTTGGGCGGCTCTTCTTCTTCGTCATCGAGGCCGAGGTTGGTGCCCGCGGCCTTGCCCACCTCGTACTCGTAGCGGGCTTGGATTTCGTCGCGCAGTTGTTCGAGCTTCTGCTTTTCGGCGAACAGGCCCGCGCGCGGGCCCAAGAAGTCCACCGCGTCGTGTACGCCGTTTTCGACGCTGCCCACCCAAGGAGCGCCTATCTTCGCGATTTCGGGGACCAGCGCGTCGGCGCACGCGCGCATCTCTTTTCGCGGCGGCTCGCCGCCTTCGCCCTTGGCTTCGAGCACCACGAACAACGTGGAGACGCCCGCGGTCTTCTCGGCAACGCGGCGCAGCTCGACGACGCTCGCGCGCGACTCGGGCAGCAGATTTTCGAAGCCGGTGAGCACCACGAGCCGGCTCGCGAACGCCAAGCTCACCGCGGTGATCGCCGCCGCGATCAGCAGCACCAAGGTGGGCCGCCCGGCCTGCAGCTTCGCCAAACGATCGAGCCACCCATCGACGCGAAGCGCGGCCGGGGACCGGGTGGAGGGGGCCCCCGATACGGGGCCATCGGGTCGTTCGTTCGAGCGTTGGCGCGGGCTCAGGGGGACCTCAGGGGAAGAGCGCCCCTATATCAACCCAAGCCCCTCGTGTCAGGTCGCTTCGCAGGGCGACGCGAGCTTCTCCGACGTTTTCTGGCTTGGGGTCGCGCTCATCCCGGCGCGCGCGCCCCTCATTCGACCCACGGGCGCTCTTGCTTGAGCTGCACGCGACCGTCGGCGAGCACCTTGGTCTCGCACTCGTCGACGTAGTCTTTGGGCTCTTTGCCCTCGAGCCCCGCAAAGTGCGCGCGGACGACCGCCATGGCCTTGTAGACCACGTGAATCTCAGCGTCGGTGTAGCAGTGGGGGCGGGCCGGGTCGCTCAGGGGTTGATTGGTGACGCGCTCATACTCGATGTCTTGGCGGGCCTCGCCATCGAGAACATCGTAGTTGCCATCGATCCACGTATCGGGGGTGGCGCCGAGCTCGGGGTTCGTGACCAGGTTCTCACCGAGCTGGGTCTCACCCGTAATCGAGAAGAAGCCCGCGAGGTCGTTGTTCACGCGGACGACGCCATTGGCCTTCTCGTCGTCTTCATTGGGCATGACGAGCACGGCCATGGTCACCGACTCTTCGTCCATGTCCACGTTGTTCCAGGTCAGCTCGGCCACCGCGCGGTCGTTGAAGAGCGAGGCGTAGAACGAGTTGTCGTACTTGGGGATCGAGCCGAAGC
>CAYLJT010000966.1:0-2772 GCA_964383995.1 uncultured Polyangiaceae bacterium | reverse complement strand
TGGCTCACGTTCAGTCTCCCCCTGCCGCCAACGCTGATCCGCAACGGCGACCTCGTCGATGCCGTGGCCAGGGCCCTCACCTCGGACGAGGCCATCGCCCGTTTTCGCCGCTTTTCGCAGGGCGTCGTGCGCTACCGCCTGGCCTTCGCCGATGGTCGAAAGCGGCGCGCCGACGTGGTGGCCATCGCGGCGCGCGTGGCCTCGCGCTTCCCCGACCTCGTCAACGACCCCGATCAGAGCCCCTGGGAGGCCCACATCGCGATCGCCCCCGATCGGGTCTTCGTCGAGCTTCTGCCGCAGTTTCCCGATACGCGCTTCGCCTACCGCAAGGGCGACGTACCCGCGGCTTCCCACCCGACGATCGCGGCCGCGCTGGCGATCGCCGCGGGGGTCCGCAAGAACGACCTCGTCTGGGATCCCTTCGTGGGCTCGGGCCTGGAGCTGTGCGAGCGCTCCCTGCGCGGCCCCTACGGCCGCCTGCTCGGCACGGACATCAGCGCCGAGGCCCTAGAGAAAGCGCGAGCGAATCTCGAATCTGTTGGTGCTCAAAACGTTTTGCTGACCCAGGCCGACGCGCTCCGGCACGACCCCGGGCGCCCCACGTTGATCCTCACGAATCCCCCCATGGGACGGCGCGTTCGCAGCGGCGGGACGCGCGACGACCTGCTCGTGCGCATGGCCGAGAAGGCTGCGTTGGTGCTCGCCCCCGGGGGCCGCTTGGTGTGGATTTCGCCGCTCTTCGACGAGACGGTGAGCGCCGCGGTCGGCGAGGGCCTTGTGTGCACGACGCGGCGCCGCGTGGACATGGGGGGCTTCCACGCGGAGCTTCAGATCCTCGAAAAGCCCGACGTTCTCGCGCCTAAACGTCGCTGATGCCGTAGTCCTTCAGCTTCTTGTACAGGGTCGTGCGGTCGATGCCGAGCACGCCCGCGGCCTTCTGCTTGTTGCCACCCATCGCGCGCAGCGCGGCCACGATGCCCTCCCGTTCGAGGTCGCGAAGAGAGCGCGCTTCACCTGTCTCGGACGGCGCCGCGGCGGCCGCGCGCATGGTCGGCGTGGCGGCCACGTGCTCGGGCAGATCGCCGAGCCCCACGAGGTCGCCCTCACCGAGCACCAACGCGTGCTCCACGGTGTTTCGCAGCTCGCGCACGTTGCCGGGCCAGCCGTAGGCCCGCAGGGCCCCCACCGCTTCGGGCGAAAAACCCCGAAAACGCCGGCCCATTTGCTTCGCCATGCGCTGCCCCAAGCTGGTGGCGATGGCCTCGATATCGCCGCTCCGCTCGCGCAAAGGGGGCACGTCGATGCGAATCACCGCCAGACGGTAGTAGAGATCCTCGCGCATCTGCCCCCGATCCATCATTTCGCGCAGATCGCGGTTGGTGGCGGCAACGACGCGCACGTCCACGGCGATGCTCTTGCCCGACCCCACCCGCTCGACCCGCCGGTCCTCCAACGCACGGAGGAACTTGGCCTGCAGATGGATGGGGATTTCGCCAACTTCGTCGAGGAACAGCGTGCCTCCGTCGGCCAGCTCGAAGCGCCCCACCCGCCGCTCGGTCGCCCCGGTAAACGCGCCCTTTTCGTGGCCGAAGAGCTCACTTTCGATGACGCTCTCGGACAGCGCCGCGCAATTGACACACACGAAGGGGCCGCCGCGCCGCCGGCTCCTCTCGTGAATGGCAGACGCGACAAGCTCTTTGCCCACCCCTGACTCGCCGAGAATAAGCACCGTCGTGTCCGCGCGCGCGACTTTGTCGATGGCTTGAAGGACCCTTTGTGTGCCCTCGCTATCGCCGATGATTACGGGCGTCCCGCCCAAGCGGTCGGCAAGAGCACGGTTGTCGCGGGCCAACGTGTCTCGGGCCGAGAGGCCTTCGAACGCGGCGCCGACGAGGTGCGCCACGCAGGCCACGAGCTCCAGGTCGGGGGGACCAAGGTCCTTGTCTTTACTGCCCACCACCAAGATGAGACCTGCGGCGTCGGAGCGCCCTGGGGCGCCCGGAATGGGCGCGAGGAGGCGAGGCTCGTCCCCCTCCACCACGACGAGGGCCCGGTGACCGTGCAGCACGCGCTGAACGTGGATATCGCCGCCGTCAACCGCGAGACCGCTGGCGTCGGGGACCGCGGCATCGAGGCCCAGGCGACCCGTCTTGTCCTTGAGGAACAAGGCCACCTGGCATGTCTCCAAGGCCCTTGAAAGGCCCGCGCAAGCGGAGAGGCTCAGTGCGTGCGCGTCAGTCACCCCGCGCAAGGCCTCGCCGAGGCCCGCCAACACCGCGAGGTGCGCCCGGGATCTGTCTTGAAAGCCTGGTGTTACCGCGGCAAAGAGCTCCGTGGGGGCGATATCCACGGTGACCCGCGCCTTGCCAGCCCGGTAGGTGTGGCGCACGGGCAGCACCATCAGGCGGGTCTTTCCAAGGTGGATTTCATCGCCGTCGGCCAGCGTGTGCTCGACGATGGTCTGCCCATTCACCAGGATCTTCGCGGGCCCGACGGGCGCGAGCACGTAGTCTTCGCCGCGCGCCACGATCTGCGCGTGGGCGCGGCTCACCGCCAAATCTCGCAAACGGAAGGTGTTTTGCTCGCCTCGACCGATGCTCAGGCCCTCCCGCGGGACGTCCTGCTCGGCCCCCACATCAGGTCCGGCCACAACAACGATGCGAAGGGTCACCATCGGGCCACCATACGCAATGCGCAGCGCAACGGGAAGACGTGAGGGAAGCGGACGGGAGGAGGAGCTTCGGGCAAGGATCCGCTCCAAGCTCCGAGAGG
>CAYLJT010000965.1:0-2783 GCA_964383995.1 uncultured Polyangiaceae bacterium | reverse complement strand
GTCGGCGGCGCGCGCCGCTTCTTCGCCGCGTTTGGCCAGGGCTACGGCGGCGGCCGCGTCGACCGTGCCTGTCGCGGGGTCGTAGAGCTCCAGGTCGGGGTAAGAGCCCTTGTGGATCAGCTCGGGATCGGCCGGCCCTGCAAAGGGGTCTTCTTCGGCGATGGCTACGAGCTCCAAGGCGTCGTCGACGAACCTCTGAATACCCCTCGCCGTGAGGTCGGACGTGGACGTGAGGGCCACGCGTCCGCCTTTGATGACGCGCATTCCCAGGCTCCTGTGGCCCGCCTCTTCGATCAGCTCGGGCTCTCCCAGGCGCACCTTCGCGGACAGCTCGGAGCCTGACCGCGCCACCGCTTCGGCCACGTCCACGCCGCGGGCGCGCGCGCGTTCCACCACATCGGCGGCTAGGGCGGTCAGCTCGGCAACCTGTTTCTCGACTTGGCCTTGGCTCATGGTGCGCGGAGGGTGCAGGCCCGCGAAGCTTCCGTCAACCGCGCTGGTCAGGCCGAGGGCGGTGGCAACAACGCCTCGACGTCTTGGATGAGAAACGGCTTTTCGAGGCGACGAACGTCGGGGTCCTGCAAAAAGGCCCGGGCTCGCTCGGTGAACGCCCCGCCGGTCATGAAGACGAAGCGACGCAATAGCTCGGGGCGGAGGCGCGCGACCGCGTCGTAGACGTCCATGCCGCTCAGCTCGGGCATCATGAGATCGCACAAAATCAGGTCGAAGCTCTCGCCCCGCTCGATGGCTGCGACGGCCTCGCGACCGCTCGCCATGGTGACCACGTCGTGCTGATCACTGAGCGCCATGCGCAGCGTCCACGCGAGCTTGGCCTCGTCGTCGATGATCAAGACCCGCGCGCGATCACGCGGTGCCGGCCTCTCCGTGGCGATCGTCACGCGCGTTTCGGCCTCCTGCGTGCGCTCTGCGGCCTTCGGCAGGATCACGCGGAAGGTGCTGCCTTCGCCCACGCGGCTCTTCACTTCGATGCGACCGCCCGCGGAGGAGATGATGCCGTGGCAGATCGAGAGGCCCAGCCCGGTGCCCACGCCGGGCGGCTTGTCGGTGAAAAATGGCTCGAAAATGCGGCCAAGTACGTCGGCGGCGATGCCCTTGCCGGTGTCGATGACCTCGACGCAAACCTGATCGGGCGCGACGTCGCGCGTGCGCACCGTGACGGTGTGACGCGACGTCTCGCCCTCGGGGAGGGCCTGCGCTGCGTTGACCAACAGGTTCACGAGCACCTGCACGAAGCGCGTCTCGGAGCCGAACACGGCGGCCACGCGGCCGTAGTCTCGGACAACGGTCGCGTGGTGACGCAGCTCGTTGGCCGCCAGGTTGATGGCCGCGTCGGCGCACGCTTCGATGTTCACGAGCCGGGGCACGGCGTCGTCGCCGCGCGAGAACGCCTTCAAATCCCCTGCGATCACGCGCACCCGCTCGACCCCGTCGCGGCAGCTCGTGAGGGTCGTGTTGAGCCTCTGCCACGCAGCCTGCGTGCCGCGCGTGCCGCTGATGACCTGCAACGTGGCGAGCTCGCGCATGGCGAGCTCGAGCCCCGTGCGGATGTAGGTGAGGGGGTTGTTGATCTCGTGGGCGACCCCCGCCGCGAGGGTGCCGAGGGAGGCCATGCGATCGGCCTCGCGCAGCCGATCTTCGGTGTGCTTCTGCGTCGTCAGGTCGTCGACGAGGCCCACGCCGCCGACAACCTTTTGCCCCTCGAAAATCGGTGAAAACGAGCACCGAACCCAGGTCGACTTGCCCCCCGTCGCGGACATGTAGGGGCCCTCGTAGGAGCTGTCGTGACCCTCGAGGGCGCGCTTGATCGCGGCGACGACCTCGGCGTTGGGCAGGGTAAAGAGCCTGATGCCGATCACGAGCCGCTTCGTCGAGCCGAGCATCTCGACGAAGCGATCGTTGGTCGCCGTGAGCAAGGCGTTCTCGTCGAAGTGGAAGATGCCCATCGGCGCGTGCTCGAAGACCGCGCGGTAGGTCTCGACGTGGGGGTTCGCCGGGGGCCTCGGCTCCAGGCTGGGCTCGCGGGGCTCGGCGTCAAAGGTAAGGGCTTCGCGCGGCCGCCGCAGGGTGGCCACGACGCCGGGCCGGGAGCCCCCGAGATCCACGAGCGCGGCCGTAATTTCGCGGGCGATCTCCACGTTGTCGGCGCGCAGCACCGCGCCAAGGAAGGGCCGGCCGCGGTCGGCGCGAGCCGCCAGGTAGCGGTAGAAGGGCACGCCGTCCATTTGCCGTAGGTGCGTCGGGACGATGGTCTCGATGGGCTGCAGCGCCAGCGCGTCGAAGGACGTGGCGAGCAGGCGCTCGCCAGCCACGTTGACATAGCTCAGGCGATCCGCGTCATCGCAGACGATGACGGCATCGGCGATGGCATCGAGGATCGTGAATGAGGCGCCCCTCATGGGGATGAAGGTTACCCGTCCGGCCAGCGCCACGCATCGACAAGCGTCAACGGGCCGTTCTTCGATATCTCGTGGACTGGCGATCTGGTGCCGCGAAAGGTGCCTTTGACGCTCGGTTGCCGGGCCTTCCAAACTGGCATGCTGGTTCGCCGAGCCGAGCGCGATGGACCTTGTTTTTCGGCTCTTCTTGGCGACGTTCCGCTCTTTCGCTGACGCTCCACACTGACCTCCACGGATGTCATGGGGGCAACCCGGTTGCGATGCGTCGGGTGGCGCGGTAGAGGCCCTCGATGGATCCCACGAGGCTTCGCGAGCTGCTCTTGGCCGTTCAGAGCGGCTCTGTGAACGTGGATGGAGCGCTCGAAG
>CAYLJT010000964.1:0-2793 GCA_964383995.1 uncultured Polyangiaceae bacterium | reverse complement strand
GATCTGCTCTCATTGGCTCGCGCCCCAAGCACCCTCGACTCCGGAGACACGCTGGTCAACCTCTCCTCCTTGGTGCGCGCGGCGTTGCCTTTTCAGGGAGCGCCCTCAGCGTCGCAAGTCCCGGCGGACGACGACGACGAGCGGACCATGCGCGGGCCCGCCACCCTGGGTCGACCCAGGGCTCCCCAGTCCTCGGCGGGAGGCCCCGTCGCGCCTTCCGCATTGTCCGAGACAAAACCGCCCGCGCCCGACGCGCTTACCCTCGGCCAGCACGCCTCGCTGCAAGCGGAGCTCGATTTCGCGCCGTTCCGCGCGAGCGAGACCCTCGCGCGCTACCGCATGACTCGCGAGCAACTTGCCGAACTCAACGCCCGCTGGCAGCAACGCTTCCGCGATCCCGAAGTGCACGCGCGCTGGCGCGATGCTTACCGCGTTCACTTCGAGAGCCTGCGGCGCGGCACCTGAGCACGGTTCGGGGTTCCCGCGACTTTGTCATGGGTGGCAGCGGGGGCTTGCGGGTTGGACGACGTCGTGGTAGGCCGCACAAAATGAAATTCGCGGTGGCGGTGGTGGCGGTCTGTGCCGTTCTGTCCGGAGGATGTGCAGAGCTTCTGGGGCTCGAAGAGGGAATCCCCTTTGGGGCGGGTGCGGGTGGCTCAGGAGGTGAGGGCTGTCCGTCGCCGATCATGCCGGCTACTTGCGAAGCGCCCAATCTGGAGGCGTCGGACAACTGTCTGGGGGGTGGCTGCATGGATGGGCGTTGCCAGCCACGCCCATTGGCGAGCTCCATGTACACCAACGATCCCATTGGCATTACCGTCGCCGACGGCTATGTGATTTGGGGCAGCGGCAATAAGGTCGTCATTCGCAGTCCCGACGGGTCGTTTGCGACGATCGAGAACGAGGACTGGGTGGCTCGTGTCGCCAAGCAGGGCGACTACGTTTTTTCTGGACGGAGTTCGGTGGGCCCGCGCTGAAGCGGGCCAAGCTCCCTGGTGGCACACCCGAGGTTCTGGACATCTATGGCAATGCCGGGGGCCTTGGCAAGCTCACCGTGGACGCCACACGCGCCTACTGGACGACGGAGGGTGATGGTGTTGCCGGAACGCCGGCTGCGGTCCGATCAACACCCCTGGACGCGCTAGCTACCGAGGCTATTAACATCGTGCCTCCCTACACGGATCAGAAAGTGCATTTTGTGGGAATTGCCGTCGACGAGACGCATGTCTATTGGACCGAAAGAAATGACCATCTTATTCGGCGCAAGACGTTCGCCGCGATGGGTGACGGGATGCCAGGGGAGGTCGTTGCGAACGATGCCACTGGCGCCGTCGACCTCGCTCTCGACGCCACCCACGTTTATTGGGCGGACGAAGTCGAGTTCGTTTGGCGGGTTCCAAAGAGCGGAGGGGTTGCGAGGGAGGAGTTGGGGAGGTCCGGAGAAGGCAGCCTCCCAAAAACGCTTGTGGTCGACGACACCCACGTCTATTGGACCCTGGGAGCCCTGGGACAAGTGCATCGCGCGCTGAAGGACGGCAGCCAGGGCGGTCAGGTGGATGTCATGGCCTCGGGTCAAGGTGGACCCCTCGCTCTGGCCCAGGACTGCGTCGCCCTCTACTGGACGAACGAAGTTTCTCAGGAGGTCATGATGCTGGCGAAGTAGCGCCGGTGGAGGCGCAACCGCGTGTATAGACGACGTCCAGAAGGAACGTCCTCGCTGTTCTGGCGCGGCCGCTCAGTTCAACCGCAACATGCGCCCGACCAGGCGAAACAACCCCCGCGATGCGGCGCTGATTCTGCTGCCCACAAGCTCCACATCGCCATCATCCCGCAGGCGCAGCGCAGACCGTCCCGCACGCAACAAGATCTCTTGTTCGGCCTCGATAGTGACCGTCGCGCCCTTCAGGTGGACGTCTTGAGGTAGGTGGGTTTGAAGCACGCCAACCACCACAGGTGCTTCGTTGGGTAGCTGCTCGACGAGCACCGAATCTCCTTGACGAAGGGCTTGCACGATCAGCTCTCGCGAGACCTCGGGGGCCACTACTGCGCTTACCCGAGCGGCCTTGCCACGGAAGGTGAGAGTGCAACCGTCGCCGTCCAGATTGCAAAGCTGCGCGGTTCGCAGCGTTGGAACGGGGGAAGGGCGGGGCGCGGGCGCCTCTCTCGCAGCGTCGGCGAAGTACTCCTCGAGCGAAATGCCCGGCTCCTCTTTGGTCTCGATTTCGGCAGCGGGCTCTTCGGGGGAACGGGGCGGCGCGTCACGGTGCATGGGCCTATCATGCTCCTTCTTGCAACGAAGGGGGGCAAATGCGTTTGCGAAGGTTGCTTTTCACTTCAGCGGCTCACCCACAGGAGGCGGCCCCGACCGACCCAACCGCTTCGACCGCGGAACCGCATCGGCATAGGGCGCCAGCGACTTCACAAGCAGAGCCGCGCCCGTCTTCGGCGTCCGCGCGGCCTCATCAAAGAGCGTCATAGCATCGCGCAGCGAGGCGCTGCCCTCCGATGTCGGCGCGACAAGCTCCTTCAGAATGTTGCGCAGCGCGAGCAGGTCGACGGCAGGATTGTCCGAGACAAGCGGGTCCTTGGGTAGGTGCAGGCCCAGGATCACGATCGTGGTGAGACCGCTCGGGCGGAGCGACAGAAAAAGGTCCGACGCGGTGAGGCGCCCGTGGACGATGCCCTCTGCATGGGCGTCGGCAAGACCTTCGCACGCTTCGCTCATCCATGCTGCCGCTTCTTCCAGGGACACCGTGCCGCGGCGCTTGGCGAAGTCCGCGACCGACTCTCCCT
>CAYLJT010000963.1:0-2794 GCA_964383995.1 uncultured Polyangiaceae bacterium | reverse complement strand
GGCCGCGACGGCCCGCGACGCTCTGCTGCGCTTCGCCGAGGACACGCTGCTCAAGCCCCATTTCGAGCCCGCCGCGGTGCGGCGCTTCATGCCATGACACGGGGTGCGCTGCTGTGGCTCACCGGGCGACCGGCGTCGGGCAAATCCACCTTGGCGCGGGCCATTCAGTTGGAGCTCAAACGAATGGGCCGCCCGGTGGTGGTGCTCGACAGCGACGAGGTGCGCAGCTGCCTGCATCCGCCGCTCGGCTACGACGACGCGGCGCGCGACGCGTTTTACGCGACGTTGACGGATCTCGCGGTCGTGCTCGAAGGCCAGGGCCTGGTGGTGCTCGTCGCGGCGACGGCCAACCGTCGTGCGTTTCGTGAGCGCGCGCGCAAGGCCGCGTCGTGCTTCGTGGAGGTGTACGTGCGTTGCGACGAGGCCGTGTGCGCCGAGCGCGATCCGAAGGGTCTCTACGCGGCGTCACGGGCGGGCGCGTTGGCCGCCGTTCCCGGCGCGGGAGCACCGTACGAAGCGCCCGAGAACGCGGATGTCGTGATCGACACGGGCGGCGACGCGCGCGTCGACGCCACCGCCTTGGTGCTCAGCGCGTTGGCGGCCGCTCAGAACGGGATGTCGTCGTCGCCACCGCCGTAGTCGCCCGCGAAATCGTCGGGACCCGGATCGTGCGCGGGGGGCGCGCCACGCGAGGGCTCGCGTTGCGGAGCGGCCGCTGCGCGCCGCGGGGGACCGCCGTAATCACCACCGGGCGGGCCGCCGTAGCCCGCGTCGTCCGAAGCGCCACCGCGCGAGCGCCCACCAACGAGGATCACGTTGTTGGCGATGACCTCGGTTTTGTAGCGCTTGTTGCCGTCGCGATCTTCGTAGCTCGACGTTTGAAGGCGCCCCTCGACGAAGAGCTGCGAGCCCTTCGAGAGGATCTTGCTGAGCGCTTCGCCGCGCTTTCCCCAGAGCGTGACGCTGTGCCAATCGGTGCGCTCTTTGCGGACTTTGTCGCGATCGAGATAGCTCTCCGTGGTCGCGAGACGAATGCTCAGCACCGCCTGCCCGCCCTGCGTGAACCGGAGCTCCGGATCGGCTCCGAGGTTACCAAGGAGCATCACCCGATTCAGACCTTCCGCCATGTTCGCCTCCGCAAAATAGAGCGTTTCGTTGCCGCGCTACGCATGGGGCGTCAAGGCGCGATTGGACGCGCGACCTCAGCGGCCGCGATCAGATCGTGGAGCACGTAGCTTGCGACACTGAAGTAGCCAATGATCCCGAGCACGTCGACGAGGCTCGCGATGAAGGGAGCCGAGCTCGTCGCGGGATCGATGCCGATGCGCCGCAACAAGAGCGGCAGCATCGAGCCCACGGTGCAGCCCATGAGCACGATCAACACGAGCGTCGCGCCCACCGTGATCATGAAGTCGAGGCCGTCGCCCCAGGCCCACACGCGCGCCATACCGATGCACGCGAGCAACAAACCGAGCACCAGGCCTTGGCCTAGCTCGCGCACAAAAATGCGCTTCCAATCGCTGGTCTTGATCTCGCCCGTGGCGAGCCCGCTGATGATCAACGTCGACGATTGCGAGCCCGAGTTGCCGCCCGTCGAGATGAGCAAGGGCACGTAGTAGCTGAGCTTGGCGACGGCCTCGATGATCGCGTCGTAGTGCCTAAGCGCGTTGCCCGTGAAGAACTCGCCGACGAACAGCATGGCGAGCCAGGTGGCGCGCTTGCGAATGAAGGTCCAAAAGCCGGTCTGAAAATAGGCCGCCTCCATGGGCTCCATGGCGGCAAATCGCTGCACGTCTTCTTGTTGCTCTTGGGTGAGCACGTCGATGACGTCGTCGACCGTGATCACGCCGAGCAACTTGCGTTGGTTGTCGACCACCGGCAGCGCCGAAAAGTCGTACTTCGCGAGCATGCGCGCGACCTCTTCCTGGTCCGTCTCGGGGCTCACCTTCACCACGTTCTCGGTGAGGATCTCTTCGAGCTTCTGGATCGGCGTCGCGAGCAAGATGTCGCGCAACGAAACGACCCCGAGCAGGTGCTCTTCGCCGTCGACGACGTACACGTAATAGACCGTCTCGACGTCGTTTCCGACCTCGCGGATGCGCTCGATCACCTGCGCCACGGTCATGTCGGGGGACACCGACAAGAAGTCCGTGGTCATCAGACCGCCGGCGCTGTCCTCCGGCCATTTGGCGAGCTCTTCGACCTCGGCGGCGGCCTCCGGATCAACCTTTTCGAGGGTCTCTAGGACCGTGTCGCCGAGGTCCTCGGGCAGGCCTTCGATGAGGTCGGTGCGCTCATCCGCGGCCATCTCCGAGAGGATCGGAGCGATGCTCGCGGCGCCGAGCTGCTCGACCATCGCCTCTTGCGTGTCGTCATCGAGGCGCTCGAGGATCGGCGCGGCTTCCTCCGCGCTGAGCGCCTTGAGCACGAGGGCCGCCTCGGGCTCCTCCAGCATTTCGAGGAGATCGGCGATGTCCTCGTCGTGCATCTCCTCGAACAGCGCCGAGAGCTCCGCCGGGCTCTCCTTCAGGAGCACCCGCACTTCCGGGAGGATCGCGACGGCGACGCGGAGCATGCGGGGCACTCAACACCCATCCCATGAGCCCTGTCCAGCGGACCGCGCTGCCCCGCCCAACGAGCTTCCCCACCGCTGCTCCCCCGTTCCGTGGTGAGGTGACTCGATTGGCGCTCGAAGGAGCCAACTGCAAACTTAGTTGGCAAAAAGCCGACGAATTACCCGGTGACGCCGGGATTCTTATCTGGCACTTTGGTTGCTGAGCAGGCCTTCGAGCGA
>CAYLJT010000962.1:0-2811 GCA_964383995.1 uncultured Polyangiaceae bacterium | reverse complement strand
TACGCTGTTTGTACTCACCCATCGCTTCAACGGAATCGACGTACTAGTGCCGCGCGCCCGAAGTCCGGCCCGCCGCCGGTTCGGAAAAACATGACAACATTTCCGGAGCGGCGGCATTAAACCCGGTGCGAAAACACATACGCTTTTACGCTGATCGTCGGCGCTGCTAGCCAGCGCGCGTGAAAATCGCCTGGTTGTTTCCCGGTCAGGGCGCCCAAGAAGTGGGCATGGGCAGCGCGCTCGCCGCGTCCTCGAAGGCGGCGCGCGACGTCTACGAACGGGCCGATCGCGCCCTCCAAATGCCGCTTTCGAAGCTTTGTTTCGAGGGGCCCGCCGAAGAGCTGACGTTGACCGAGAATACGCAGCCCTGCCTCGTCGCGACGAGCGCGGCCATCCTCGCGGCGCTGCGCGAGGCCATCCCCGATTTGCCGCCGCCGGCCTTCGCCGCGGGGCACTCGCTCGGCGAGTACTCGGCGCTCGTCGCCGCGGGCGCGCTATCGCTCGAAGACGCCTTGTTCCTCGTGCGTGAGCGCGGCCGCGCGATGCAAACCGCGGTTCCCGCGGGGGAGGGCGCGATGGCCGCGATCATGGGCGTATCGGCCGACGATCTGCTCGCGTTTTGCGCGCAAGCGGCTGAGGGCGAGGTGGTCGCGCCGGCCAATTGGAATGGCCCAGGGCAAGTGGTCATCGCGGGCCACGCGGGGGCGGTCGCGCGGGTCAGCGCGAAGGTCGTGGAGAACAAAGGCAAGGCCATCGCGCTGAAGGTGAGCGCGCCGTTTCACTCGGCCCTCATGCGCAAAGCGACGTTGCGCATGGCCGAGCTGTTCGAGACGACGGTGGTGTCGCCCTTGGCTTTCCCGGTGATCGCCAACATCGACGCCGAGCCCAACGCCGACGCCGTCGTCGTGAAAGACCGGCTGGTGAGGCAAATCGAGGGCGCGGTCGCCTGGCAGCGCAGCTTCGAGCGCCTCGCCGAGGAGGGCGTCACGCTCGCGTTCGAGATTGGTCCCGGCAAGGTGCTCGCGGGGCTCGGAAAGCGTATCAACAAGAGTATTCGCGTCGTGGGTGTGGCCGATGCCGCGGGCATCGAGGCGGCTCGCGCGGCGTTGTTCGAAACGGAGTCGCATAATGTTTGAGCTCAAAGGAAAAGTCGCCGTCGTCACCGGGGGCTCGCGGGGTATCGGTCGCGCGATTTGTGAGGCCCTCGCTGCCCAGGGCGCTCACGTGGTCGTCAACTACGTGCGCGGTCGCGAGCAGGCCGAGGAGGTCGTGCGCGGCATCGCGGAGCGTGGCGGCTCGGCGGAGGCGGTGGGCTTCGATGTGGCCGACATGGCCGCCTGTGAGACCGCCGTCGCGGCCATCGCCAAGCAGCATGGGCGTCTCGACATCTTGGTGGCCAACGCGGGCATCGCGATCGACGGCCTGCTCCTGCGGGTGAAGGAAGAGGATATCGATCGCATCTTGGCGGTGAACCTCAAAGGCGCGCTGGCGTCCGCGAAGGCCGCCACGAAGACGATGATGCGCGCGCGCGCGGGGCGCGTGGTCTTTCTTTCGAGCGTCGTCGGCGAGATGGGCAACGCCGGGCAAGCGGCTTATTCGGCGTCAAAGGCCGCGCTCCTTGGTTTGACCAAGACGCTCGCCCGCGAGTACGCCTCCCGTGGCATCACCGTGAATGCCGTCGCGCCAGGCTTCATCGACACCGACATGACGTCGGCGGTGGTCGGAGACATGAAGGACGGCATGCTGAAGCAGGTGCCCCTCGGTCGTACGGGGACCTCGGCCGAGGTCGCCGCAGCGGTTGTTTACCTAGCGTCCGACGAAGCGGCCTACGTCACGGGACAAACCCTGCGGGTCAACGGCGGCATGTACATGTGAACGCGGCTCCAAGCCCCCGTCCCGAAAGGCGTGGGGATTTTGCCTGGCCAGAG
Organism: uncultured Polyangiaceae bacterium; assembly: GCA_964383995.1. GTDB lineage: Bacteria > Myxococcota_A > Polyangia > Polyangiales > Polyangiaceae > CAYLJT01. The sequence continues at coordinate 883 of CAYLJT010000962.1, read as the reverse complement.
TTGACGAGGTGCCATTCGGCGCCTAACTTGCTGCGCCCTTTGCGCGGTGTCCCCCTTGGGTCATCCCAGCGCAACGGGAGCCGGACGGCCGGGACCAAGGTAGCGGGAACAGACATGAAAAAGGCCGATCAGAACAAGTTCCGTGCGCTCCTCGAAGCCAAGCGCGAGGAGATCATGAAGAAGGCCAAGCAGACGTTGACCGAGGACATGGCCCTCGATGCCAACGATCTGCCCGACGAGATGGACCTCGCGTCGAGCGAGTACCTTCAGTCGTTCACGTTTCGTTTGCGAGGGCGAGAGAAGCACTTCCTCGACAAAATCGACGGTGCCCTCGCCAAGATCAACGAGGGGACCTTCGGCGACTGCGACGAATGTGGCGAAGAAATCTCGATCAAGCGCCTCGAAGCGCGGCCCGAGACCACCCTGTGCATTCGCTGCAAAGAGGACCAAGAGCGCCACGAAAAGGCGTTCGGTTAGCCTCCACCGCTTCCGCGACGACACGCTCCTTGGGGGGGCGAAGCGTCGGCCTCAGGCCTTGGCAGGCCGTGCGCGGCGCTTTTCCCGTTTGCCGCGTGTCTCAGACACGCCGTCGACCTTCAGCACCTCCCGCAGGTGGTGACCCGTCGCCGAGGCCTCGCACGCCGCCACGTCTTCCGGCGTGCCGGCAACGACGACATTGCCGCCTCGCTCTCCGCCGTCGGGTCCGAGGTCGATGACCCAGTCCGCGGACGCCACCACGTCCAGATTGTGCTCGATGACCACGACCGTGTTGCCCGCATCGCGCAGGCCGATCAACGCCGTCAAGAGCACCTCGATGTCCGAGAAATGCAGGCCCGTCGTGGGCTCGTCGAGCACGTAGAGGGTTTTCCCGGTAGCGCGTCTG
>CAYLJT010000961.1:0-2822 GCA_964383995.1 uncultured Polyangiaceae bacterium | reverse complement strand
CTCGCGCGCTTCGTGCACGAGGCGCGTGCGGCGGCCCGTTTGCGCAGCCCGAACGTGGTCCAAGTGCTCGACCATGGAAACGAAGGGCGCGTGGCCTACATCGCGATGGAGCTGCTCGAAGGCGAGAGCCTGCGCGATCGCCTCACGCGTGTGCGGAGCTTGGGCCCGAGCGAGGTGGGGCGGATCATCGTCGACGTGGCCCGGGCCATGGGCAGGGCCCACGAGCTTGGGATTTTGCACCGCGATTTGAAGCCCGAGAACGTGTTTCTGGCGCGCCACGACGGGCAGGAGGTCGCCAAGGTGGTGGACTTTGGCATCGCGAAAATCGCCTCTGCGCCGCCCGACGCGATGCTGATGACCCAAGACGGCATGATGGTGGGAACGCCGGCGTACATGAGCCCCGAGCAAATCCTCGGGACGATGCCCGTCGATTTTCGTTCGGACCTTTGGCAGCTCGCGGTGATCACCTACGAGTGCCTGTGCGGACGGCGTCCGTTCGAAGGCCGGAGCATGGGCGAGCTGTTCATGCGCGTGTGCTCCGACACGCCCATCGCCCCCTCGAAAATCGCGCCGGTTCCCGCTGGTTTCGACGAGTGGTTCGCGCGCGCGACGCGAAAAAATCCGGTCGAGCGCTTCAGCTCCGCGGGCGAGCTCGCCTCGACGTTGCTGGCCCTCTTGCAGCCCGGCATGGCGATGGAGATGAGCGCGCGGTCGCCGGCCAACTTCGGCGAGAACGCCACGCACGGCGCCTGGGAGGCCCGCCCGACGGGCCCCGAAAATCCACGAAAACCCCTTGTTTTGGCGGCGATTTTGCTTGGCCCTCTGGTCCTCGGCGGCGTCTTCGCGCTGGCCTATTTTTCGACGCTCCAGCCTTCCACGACGTCGCCCGTCCCCCCCGATGCAACGCCGTCCGCAGCGCCCCTCGCGCCGCCCTCGGCGACGTCGGCCCCCGCGGCGAGCGAGGCCGTCGCGCCGTCCGCCGCCCCGGCGGTCCCGGCGCCCGCGTCTCCGCGCCCCGCCGCGAGCCCTTCGTCGAGCGGGCCGGCTTTGCCTGACGCGGGCACGGTTCCCCATCGGCCCCGCACCGACGAGGAGAACGCCGCCGACGTGCTCGGCATCTGAGGCCGGCATAGTCCATACGCGACGTTTTTTCGGTAACGTCTGGACCCATGCGTCCCCTCGTAGTGGCCGTCGCCGCCGCCGTCGTTCTGGCGCCGACGCACGCCTATGCCGACGCCAACGAGGTGGCCGCGCGCAATACGGCACGAAAGCTCGGCGCAGAGGCGCTCAAGCTTTACGAGTCGGGGGCCTACGCCGAGGCGCTGGAGAAGTTCCAGCTCGCGAACCAGCTCGTCCCAGCGCCCACCCTCGGCGTGCGCATCGCGCGTTGCCTCGATCGGCTCGGCAGGCTCGTGGAGGCGTCCGAGACATACCTCGACGTGTCGCGCCAAGAGCTCGAGCGCGGCGCGCCCTTCGTGCAAAAGAAGGCTCAGGTCGAGGCTGCCGACGAGCGCGAGAAGCTCCTGCCGCGCATCCCGAGCCTCACCGTGGTGCTCGAAGGTCCGCAAGAGGAAGGCGTGCGCGTGCTCGTCGACGGCGACGAAATGCCCTTCGCGATGGTGGGCCAAAAACGGCCCATAGACCCGGGAAAACACACGATCGAAGCGATCCGCTCGGACACCACCGTGACCCGTGAGCTGACGTTGAAGGAGGGTCAGGTCGAGACCGTGACCATCGAGCTGCCGCCCCTGCCGGTGGCTCCTCCGCCGGTGAACCCCGACGACGAGCTGTTCCGCACCATCGGTTGGGTGGGCGTGGGCGTGGGCGCCTCGGGCCTGGTGATTGGCGCCGCGAACGGTGTGCTCACGCTGACCCAGCAATCGAGCCTCGAAGAGACCTGTGGCGCGGATCGCGCGTGCCCCGAGAGCGCCTCGGGCGACGTCGATTTCTTCAACTTCACCCGCGTCGCGACGACCGTCGGCCTCGCCGTGGGGGTCGCCGGCCTGGCTGTCGGCATCCCACTTTTGCTCACCACCGAGGAGCAAAGCACGTCATCGACGGCGGTCGTCCCCTGGGTGGGGCCGCAGTCGGCGGGCCTCGCGGGGACGTTTTAGAGCGTCGCTTCCGTCGAGGCGACGGAGCGCTCGCGCGGCATCGGCGAAGCGAGGCCCCCCATGGTGGGCGAAAACGGCGCTATTCTCCCTGTGGTGCGCGCCCGATCTTACCTTGCGATCATCGTCGCAGCGTCGCTGTCCGCCCTGGCGAGCTGCGCGATCGAGACCTTTACGATCGAGTCCGCGACGTCGTCGACGAGCGGGAGCGGCGGCGCTGGCGGGGCCGGAGGCGCCGGTGGTGGCGGCGAAGGGGGCGAGGGTGGCGACGGCATCTGCGGTCACGCGAGCTACCCGGGGCCGCCAGGCACGACCGTACCGGGCAACGAAGAGTTCACGGTCGCCATTCGCTCGATCGATCTCGGAGAGAAGCGACCCACCCCGCCGGGCCTCGATCTCGACGGCAAATGCAGTTGTTGCTGCGAGGGCGAAGGATCGAGCTGCATCGAAAAGAAGACGGTGTGCGACTACCCGCTCGGCGTCGACAACGCGGCGTCGGGCATGTTCAAGCTCGTGGCGGTCGGTCTCGACAACTTCAGCTCGTCGTTTTTCAGCCAGCAAGCCGAGATCGGAAACTGGTCGTTCTTGCTTCGAATTCGCAATTACACGGGGGACGCCGACGACGATCAGGTCGAGGTCGCGTGGTTCATGTCCGATGGCGTCTTCAACGATCAGGGCATGCCGATCGCGCCCAGCTGGGACGGCAACGAT
>CAYLJT010000960.1:0-2832 GCA_964383995.1 uncultured Polyangiaceae bacterium | reverse complement strand
CCACCGCAGGCGGCATCGGCACGGGGCGCGCGACGAGGGCAAACATCACCCCGGCGACGACGAGCACGCCCACGGCCACGCCGACGACCGCAAAGGGCGCAAAGCCCCGACGTGCCGAGCCAGAAGGCCGCCCAAGCTGCGAGCGAAGCACCTCGTTCTCGCGCTGCAGGGCCGCAAAAGCGCCCTCCGTAGCCCGCAAGCGCTCGTTCTCGGCGCGCGCCGAGGCAAGCTCGATTTCGAGATTCTCAAGCCGCGCGCGCAAAGCGTCGCGTTCGTCCCGGTACTCCATGGCGGCAGGTTACCACGAGCGAATCCACGAAGGATCATTGCACGTTGGGCCCTGCGCCGGCACGAGCGGATAACACTATTTGTCTCCCCTTTCCCTACCATGGGGACGCATCTCCGGTTGTCCGAGACGTTGTCGAGGTGCGCGGTTGCCCTGCGCCTTGACACTCCGCACGGCGAATGAAAGGCTGGTCTCTGTGTCGCTGTCGGAGTTCAATCCACCCTCAGAGCTCGAGCGACGTGCGCGTGCACAGGTGGGCTCGACCCTCGTGGGGAAGTGGCGTCTCACCGCGGTTCTTGGCGTGGGCGGAATGGCCTCCGTCTTCGCCGCGACCCATCGCAATGGCCATCGCGTAGCCATCAAGCTCCTTCACCCCGAGCTCGCCACGGCACCCGAGATTCGTGAGCGGTTCCTGCGCGAAGGTTACGTCGCCAACGGCATCGAGCATCCCGGGGCGCTTCGCATCGTCGATGACGATATCACGGTCGACGGGCTGCCATTCCTGGTCATGGACCTCCTCGAGGGAGAAACACTGGAAGAACGCCTTCAGCGTCAGGGGGGAATCGTCCCCAGGCGCGATCTGCTAGTGATCGCGGACGGCGTGCTCGACGTCCTCGTGGCGGCCCACTTCAGGGGAGTTATTCACCGCGATCTGAAACCTGCCAATCTGTTTCTTTGCAGCGACGGCCAAATTCGCGTCCTCGACTTTGGAATTGCCCGAATGACCGAGCTATCTGTGGCTAGCGGCGCAACCCGTATGGGCACGCTGATGGGAAGTCCCAGGTACATGCCGCCAGAGCAGGCGTCAGGTCTCGTGGACCAGATTGACCATAGGAGCGACCTTTGGAGCGTCGGAGCCACCATGTTTAGGTGCCTGTCCGGCAAACACGTCCACGACGCGCCGACGGAAAATCAGGTCCTGGCCAAGGCCATGATGGAGGCGGCCCCACCCCTTCCAGCGTCGCACCGCAGATCCCAGGCGACGTCTGTGCTCTCGTGGATCGCGCACTCCGTTTTCGCAAGGAGGAGCGCTGGCCGGATGCGGCCACCATGCGCAAGGAAGTCCAACGCGCCTTGCACGCCACGTCGTCCGAGACAACGATGATCATCGGTGCAGCGGCGCCGAGGGTGGCAGGCTCGCCATCGCGACACACCGAGCTGTTGGATGTGCGGCAAATCCCATCAGCCCGTGGGTCCGATCAAGGGGAGGGCCGCACCGTCGTCTTGGATACCAGCGCCCCGCCCTCTCGACGAAGCGCTGCGGGAGCTTCTCCCGTGCGGTCTCAGCAGACCACCGAGCGATTGGATATTAGGCACCTTGCCCCCGCCGCGACTCGACGGGAGCCGACCCCGTCGCGCGTGGAGACGCCGATGGTGGCAGGAGCCGCTGGCAGTGTACCGACACAAGCTTGCGCCGACGCGCTACGAGACGTCCGTGTCTGTCGTTGGCCCCTCTCCCTCACATCGCAGGGAGACGCTGCATGTTGCCGCAGGCGTCTTGGTCGTGGCCGCGAGCGCGCTCCTACTGGGAATACTCCTGCTCGGACGCGGAGATGAGCCTGCACTGACGACGGTTATTGCAGGAAAACCGCCCGGGATGTCCGACCCACCATCGACAGATGGCGCTGACTTGCAGGTGCCAATGGAGGCGCCCGGGGCGAGTGCCATACCCACTACCGCAGGCATCGACATCGCCAACCTGCCCGAGGTGCAGCCGACCGCTTCCTCGGTGGCTATCGAGCCCGGTCCTGCGTCCATGGGCGCTTCCGCCCCACCGGCCCGCACGGCGCCCACGTCCTTGATTGCTTCCACACCTTCGCCGTCCGCCAGTGCGGAGCCCGCGCAGCCGTCCAAGCTCTTCGACGACGCCGGCGTCTCCAGTTGCATCAGGAGTGTTGGAACGAGGGCCAAGAGCTGCGGCGCCGACGAGGACGTTGGGGTGGTCGTCGCGGTAACCTTGACCTACCGTCCAGCGGGTGGAGCCCCATCGGTTGCAATATTGCCATCCACGCTTCACGGTGCATCCAGGGAGTGCATACGCCAGGTCTTCAAGAGCTGCGCAACCCCGGCCTTCGATGACCGGCCCTTCGAGCGTAAGCTCGCAAATTTCTCGCTTCAGTAGGTTCGAGGAGCTCTCAGCTCAGTCTGTGCCACGTTACGCACTCTTCCGCTGGCGAGATCGTGCCAACGCGCTTCTTTCGGCGTCCCGCATGGGTCCCGATTTGCGAGTTCGTCGTATCATGCATCTTCCTTGCATCGTGTCGCGCTGCCGACGGGCCCGCAAGCCGAGCAGTTCTGTCGTTTCGCCGGAAAGCGCCTGCCGACCGACGAAGAATGGGAGGTGGCTGCGCGCGGGCGCGTCGGTATGTCCGAGCGCGACGTAACCGACGTCGAGCTGAATGTCGGGCAGGCGTGCGTCGATAGGGCTCACTCACGGCGTACCTGCCCGGTAGAGGAGACCGCCCACGAGGGCCCGTTTGCCCTTCGAGGACTAAGGCGTCCGGTCGAAATTAGCAGCCCCATGATGGAAATAGTTCGGCTGTCAG
>CAYLJT010000959.1:0-2833 GCA_964383995.1 uncultured Polyangiaceae bacterium | reverse complement strand
CCACACCGCCCACGTCACGCGCGAAGAGGCCGAAGAAGAGACGCGCCGCATGCTCGACGTCTATGCCACCTTCGCCGAAGACTACATGGCCATGCCTGTGCTCAAAGGCCCAAAGACTGCCAGTGAGCGCTTCCCCGGCGCGATTGACACCTACGCCATCGAAGCCATGATGCAAGACCGCAAGGCCCTGCAAGCCGGCACTTCGCACTTCTTGGGTCAGAACTTCGCGCGCGCCAGCGGCATTCGTTTCCAGTCGAAGAGCGAGACGGAAGAATACGCTTGGACAACCTCCTGGGGCGTCTCAACCCGCTTGGTCGGCGGCATCATCATGACCCACGCCGACGACGACGGCCTGGTGCTGCCGCCCCGGCTTGCCCCGACGCAAGTCGTGATTCTGCCCGTATTCCGCGACGACGAGGGCCGCGCCAAGGTGATGCCTTACATCGACGCGCTGGCCGCCGAGCTCCGCTCGCAAACGGCCTTCGGCCGCAAAATCGAGGTCGAAGTCGACGCGCGGGACATCCGCGGTGGAGACAAACAATGGGAGTGGGTCAAGAAGGGCTGTCCGCTGCGGATTGAGGTGGGCCCCCGGGACGTTGACGGTGGCGTCGTGACCCTGGCCCGCCGAGACCGCCCCACCAAGGACAAAGTCGTCCTGCCCCGCGCCGAGCTCGTCGGTACGATTGGCAGTTTGCTCACCGAGTTTCAAGACGGCATGTTCGAGAGGGCCCGGGCGTTTCGCGACGAGCACCTGCACCCCATCGACGAAAAGCGCGCCTTCGATGCCTTTTTCACGCCAAAAAACGCAGAGCGCCCCGAGATCCATGGGGGCTTTGCGCTGAGCCACTGGTGTGAGAGCGCCGAGTGCGAGGCCCAAGTCAAAGAGTCTCACAAGGTGACCATCCGCGTGATCCCCTTCGACAGCCCCAAAGAACAGGGCCAGTGTGTGGTGTGCGGCTCGCCCAGCCCGCGCCGCGTGGTCTTCGCCAAATCCTATTGAGCCCCACAGTCGTCCTTGCCAATCCGCCAAACAATCACCTTGGCCCATCCGGTGAAAGGGAGCCCTTCATGCGTCTTCGCGTCTCCAGTGTCTTGCTTACGTCGTTCGTCCTCGCCGCGTGCGGCGGCGGCGCCCCCGAGCCCACCGCGCCCAGCGAGGCTCCCCCCGCATTTTCCGGGGACTCGGCGCAAAAAACCATCGACCTCATGGCCTGGAACGCGATCAGCCGCGCAGGCCTCGCGCGCTTGATGACCGAAGGTCTGGTGGCCGTGCGCTACGCCGAAGGACCCAGTGGCGTGGAGCTCGAAGTCCTCGGCGACTGCATTGGTCCCGCGAAGTACAAGTTCCAAGCCTATTCGGCCAACGAGTCCAAAGTCGCCAAAGACGCACAAGAGCTCTCCGCGGCCCTGCCCCTTGGCAGCGCGGCCATCTCAGGCAAGGTGGGTCAAGGCAGAACGTTGCGCACCGACTTCATGCTCGCCGGCTCCTATGGTCTGAAGGTCCGCGACGGCGAAATTCGCCGCGCGTCGCTGCGCGGCAAGGGCTGCGACAAGGCCACTCACCTGGTCAACACGGTCTATGTGGGCGGCTTCGCGATGGCCATCGGCGAGACATCGGACATCGCCGCGGGTGTGACGGTGTTTGGCCTCGGGGCCAATGGCTCCACATCATCGTCTCGCGAGACGCTCGCCAACGAGGGTGACGCCACCAAGTGCGCAGAGGCGCAAAAGAAGGGTGCCAAAGAGAAGCTCTGTTCCGTGCCCCTGCGCATTACCCTGCTCGCCCTCGACGAGCCCCCGAGCACGGCCGTCGGCCCCAACGCAACAAGCCCCGCGACGCCGGTCACCTGCGACGCGGACATGGTCAAGATCGGCCCCGACAAGTTTCAAATGGGCTCGCTCAAGGAGCGTGACGAGCAGCCCGTACACGAGGAAAACGTGGCGGCCTTTTGCCTCGACAAGACCGAGGTGACCGCCTCCGCCTACGCTGCTTGCGTGGAGGCGGGGAAGTGCGTGGCGCCCCAGATGGCCAAGCCCGAGTGCAACTATCGCCGGGCAGGTCAGGAGACCCACCCCATCAACTGCCTGTCTTTGCCGGAGGCCGAAGCTTATTGCAAGGCCCAGGGCAAGCGCCTCCCGAAGGAGGCAGAGTGGGAGCTGGCCGCACGGGGGCGAGAAGGTCGCACCTTCCCCTGGGGCGAAGAGGCCGAAATGACGAAGGCCTGCGCCGGCCGCTCGAAAGAGGGCACGTGTGCGGCGGGCTCGGTGCCCACCGACGTGACAAAAGACGGCATCGCCGATTTAGGTGGCAATGTCTCCGAGTGGACATCATCCCTTTACGCGTCGGGGGGGTATGAGTCCACCCCACGCGACTACGACAATGTAGCCCGCGGTGGCAACTTCAAGTCGCGAAAGGCTGACGATCTGCGCGGGGCCGCCCGACGGGCCAAGAGCAACAAGCCCGATCGCGCCGAGATCGACATGGGCGTGCGCTGCGCGAAGTAAGGGTTTAGAAAGAAAAGGCCCCGGGCGTCGACGCGCGGGGCCTTTGGTTTTGCGGGGGAACCGTCGATTGACGGGCTCGAGCTCTTAGAGCTGCTGGTAGCCTTGAATCGTCGTAAAGCAGATGTTCATCTTCGGACGATCGGCGAGGTAGGGGTGCTCGCTTCCCCAGTAGCGGGTCGAGGTGCCGCCGCTCTCCGTGAACACGAAGCCGTCGTTCGGAATCGCGCCACTGACCCACTGCTGCGCGAGCGCGGTGGCGTCGAACGAGACCATCCCCGCGTAGCCCGGCAGCGTCTGGAACGTGGTGTCCGGCTGCGCAGCGAAGGCC
>CAYLJT010000958.1:0-2841 GCA_964383995.1 uncultured Polyangiaceae bacterium | reverse complement strand
AGCCCAGCCGTCGATTTCGTGCCCGGCCCCTTAAGCAACCAACACGGCTCAATTATTTTCGGCACTTGTGGCAATACCTACACTGCGGCACCCGAGCCTCCAACGTGGGCGCAATCGAATGTTCTGACAAGAACCGTCACCCCTAGGCAAGGAATGGACCGAAACGGTCACCCACACGATTTTTCCGGCCCGAAACGCCTACAGGTGTTCAGCATGCCGCAGTGGGCGGGCGGTCGGAGCTCCCGCGGGAGGGGAAGCGTCGTCGCGGCGCGACCGTGGGCATGAGCGCGGAAGAGCAGCGCGAGCGCCAATTCGCCCGGCCCTCGCTGCGGGGGCTCGGAGCGCGGGTCGACCGGAGTCGGCACAGGGTGCGCCCCACTCCCACATGACGCGATCGGGCTTGCCGCGACGTCAGGTCCCCGGCCGTCCGAGGAGCCTCAGTCTTCGCAAACGAACCAGTCGTAGCTGTGACTCTTGTCCCAACAGCAGCTCTGGTTGTCGTCGGCCTGCTGTGCGTTGCTCTCCGGGTCGCAGAACGAACAAGCCCACTTGCGGAACGCCGTCCATCCCGTACCGGAGCCCTCGACGCAGCCCACACCGTCGACGGTCACCGTGTAGCCCCCAACCTTGCCATTCACGTCGGTGGCTACCGAGTTATAGACCTGAATCCACGTGTGGTATTGATCGAGGTTGTAGGCAAACGTGATAAGCTGTTGGGCGTCGGCCTGGGACTTCGGCGACCACCACGCGAGGCATGATCTTGGCAGAACGTGGTGTAGTTTTGAAGGGGGGCGCAGGGCGGCGTCTGCCAGATGTACACGTTCCGATTGTCGGACGCGTATTGAGCGTACACGCCTGTCAGATCCATGCAGTCGTCGTCGGCGTTGTTCGCGCAGCCCGCCGGGCAGCAGCCGTCGCCGTTGATACAGGCCATGATTTGGCCATTGGCATTGCCACACACGCCGTTGACGCAGGTGGTGCCCGTGGAACAGCCGTCGCCGTCGTCGCACGCGGCGCCGTTGTTGGCAGGCACGCCCCCGACGCACTGGCCGTTGGAGCACGCCGAGCCGGAGGTGCAGTCGTTGCCGTCGTCACAGGCAACACCGTTGTTGCCTGGGACGGCCGTGCAGGTGTCGAGCCCTTCGTTGCAACTGCCAATCATGCACACGTCGCCGGGCGTCGTGCAGGTGTTCACGTCGCCGGTACACAGGCCCGACTGACATGTATCGTTGATGGTGCAATAAAGGCCGTCGTTGCACGCGGTACCGTCGTTGACGCCTTGGGTCACACAACCGAGCTGCGGATCGCAGACGCCGACGCTGCAGGTGCCGTCGAGGTAAGAGCAGTCCACGAGCTGGCCCGGGACACAAACGCCGTTCGCGCACGTGCTGGAGATCGTGCACGGATCGTCGTCGACGCAAGAAGCGCCCTCGTTGCCCGGCACATCGACGCAGGCGTCCGCGGCTTTGTCGCACGTGCTCGTCACGCAACCGTTGCTCGCGGGGCAAGGCGTCGTCGTTCCGCCGCCGCACACGCCGTTTTGACACGACGTGCCGCTCGTGCAGAAGAGGCCGTCGTCGCAGCCCGTGCCCTCGTTGGCGGGCAGTTTGCCGCAAGCGCCGTTGATGCACGCGCCGATGTTGCACGCGTCGGTCAAGCCCGCGCAGTCCTCGGCTCCCGTGCAGGGTCCGTCCCCGCCGTCGCCCGAGCCCGTCGACGTCGTGGTCTGCACCGTCGATCCAGCGCCGCCCCCGCCGTCCTCCGAACCGCCGATGATCTCGGCTTGCCCTTGGGCGCAGGCCTGCGAAAAAAGGGGTAGCGTCACGAGCGCAGCGAATAGGGAGAGCAGCTTCGAGATGCGCATCGCTCAAGGTTAGCGCAGCCTCTTCGAGCTTGTCATCCGCGATTTCCTCGGAATATGTTCACCGTTTCGGGGGGTTCGGCTACCATGTTCCGGGTGCGACCGCCCGAGCTCCGCATGGCCATGCCCGAGGGAGCGGCGGCGGCCTCAGCGGGGCCGGGGCCGATCAGCGAGGTCTTGCTGCTTGGCGGAATTACCCTCTTCTTGTTTCCGCTCTCCTGGACACTGCGCACCATCTTTGGCCTGGACGCGTCCGAGGACGCCGTCGACTTTCTCGCGTACCACGCGGCCTATTTCGTCAACAACCCGCATTTCGCGGTCACCTACCTGTTGTTTTACCAGGATGTCGGACGCCGGCTCAGGGACCCGTCATTCTCAGTGGCGCAACGACTTCGCTTCGCGACCGCCGGCTTCTTGGTGCCCCTGGGCCTGGCGTTGGGCACGACGTCGGCCCTTTTGCGGGGCTCGGCCGAGACCATGGGGAATCTCATTCAGCTCATGTTCTTGCTGGTGGGATGGCACTATGTAAAGCAGGGCTTTGGCGTATTGGCCGTGTTCTCCGGGCGCCGCGGCTTCGTTTTCCGGCCTTGGGAGAGGCGGGCCCTGTTGCTTCACTGCTTCATGGCCTGGGCTTACGCGTGGGCGAGCCCGGCCGACCCAGGTAGGCAGTTGCAAGAAAAGGGCGTCGTCTATTGGTCCTGGCCCCACCCAGCGGGGTTGGAGGGTGTGACCCTCGTTCTCTTTGGCTTGAGCGCTTTGGCCCTGATTGGCGTTTTCGCCGCGGGGTGGGCGCGGGAAAGGCGTCTGCCCCCTTTGGGACCGTCGCTGGTGTTCGTGGTCACGATCTGGTTTTGGACCGTGTACTCGAGCATCGACCCCCTGATGGTGTACGTCATTCCGGCGCTCCACTCGCTGCAATACCTCTACGTGGTTTGGCTCCTGCGCCGTCACCAGCGAACCGAGCATAAAAATTAGTAATA
>CAYLJT010000957.1:0-2846 GCA_964383995.1 uncultured Polyangiaceae bacterium | reverse complement strand
GGCAGGAGCGAGCAGAGGTTCGAGGACAGCGCGCGCGGCAACATCGGGATCGCGCGGTCGGGCAGGTAGATCGAGTTCCCCCGCGCCAACGCCTCGGAATCGAGGGCCGTCCCGGGCCGCACGTAGTGGGCCACGTCGGCGATGGCGACCCACGCCGTGAAGCTCGCGTCGTCGTGCCGAACGACGTGCACGGCGTCGTCGTGATCCCGCGCGTCCTCTGGATCGATCGTCACGAGGGGCAGGGCGGTGAGGTCCTGTCGTTCGCCTGCCACAGCGCTGTCGACCTCGTGGCCAAAGCCTTCAGCTTCGGCGACAGCCGCCTCGCTGTGGTCTTCCTCGACGCCCTCGCGCACCAGGATCTTCGCCACCTCGACGTTGGGATCGCCCGGCTCTCCGAGCACGAGGACGATCTCACCCTCGGGATTTTCGTCGGGTGTTTGCGGAAATCGCGTGATCGTCGCGACCGCGGCGTCGCCGTCGTGGGCCTCCGTCGAAGGGTCGATGGTGACCACGATGGGTCCGCGCAGGCGGGCGTCGTCGGGCTCGATCCACGCGCTCTTGCCGCGCCAGCGCAGGATCCCCGCCACGCGCCCCTGACGTCGTTGCACGACGCTCGTGACCTCCCCTTCGCGGCCGCGCGGTGTCCGAGACGTCACGCGCACGTTCACCGTGTCGCCGTGCAGCGCGCCGCCCATCGCCTCCCGTGCGATGTAGATGTCCCCCTCGGCGCCCCCGGAGACGAAGCCAAAGCCCCGTGGATTGACGCTCAACGCGCCGACGACCTCCACGCTCCGTGCGGCCCTTTGCGCGGGCGGCAAGCGGAAGCGCCGACCCGCTGTGCGCAGCAAAGTGCCCTCGAAGGCGAGCTCGTCGATGAGCTCCAAGACATCCAAGTCCTCCCCCTCTTCCACCCCGAGACGCGAGGCGATCTCGCGCGGATGCATGGGCCGCCCTTCGGAGGCCATGAGGTCGAGGATTGCCTGCCGTCGCGGGACGCGCGCCATCGGCGCGTCGTACCACGCTCTTCCGGGGCGCGGGCCTTTCCGTGTTTCACGCGTGGACGTCGGTGCTATGCCTCCCCGGGCCTTCGATGCGTATTGCGCACCTCATCACCGTATTCCGGTTCTTCACGGTCATCGCTGCCGCGGCGAGCGCCGTGCTCTTCGTGGAATACGCCAGCGCGACGCAGGGCACGTTTTGCGGATTCGACGGGGGATGTGCGGCCGTGCGCGCCTCCGCCTTGTCCCAGCGCATCTCCCAGTTCGGCATCGATCTGCCGCAGATAGGCGTGTTCGCCTTTGTTGGGTTGCTGACGGCGTCGCTCTTTGCGTCCTCGCGGCGCCACCACAAGGCCTTGGCCGCGCTCGCGGTCGCTGGGGCGCTGTTGGCCGTGGGATTCATCGTCGCGCAGCTCTTCGTCATCGACGCCATTTGTCCCTTTTGCATGGTTGTCGACGTGTCGTCGGTGGCCGGCGCGGTGGCCGCCGTGGCCATTGCCCGCAAGGTCCCCGCGGCCAACGAGCCGACCGGCACCAAGGTGATGGTGGCCTGGACGATGGCCGCCGTCTGCGCGTCGTCGTTGCCCTTTATTTGGCGCGAATTTCCCGAAAGACCGGAGCCTCCTCCCGCGATTGCCGCGCTCGCCAAGCCCGGGAAACTGACGCTCGTGATGTTCACCGACTTCGAGTGTCCCTTTTGCCGGCGGATGCATGTCAGTCTGGAGGGCGTCAAAGAACAGCGCAAAGACTCGGTGGCGGTGGTCCGCGTCATGGCGCCGCTCGACCTCCACAAGGGCGCTTTGCCGGCGGCAAAGGCCTATGTTTGCACGCCCGAGGCGAGCCGAGAGGCCATGGCCACGGCGCTCTATGCGGCAGATCCCGAGCAGTTGGAGCCCCAGGCCATCCTCGCTCTGGGGGCCAAGTTGGGCCTCGACAAAGACGCCCTGGCGAAGTGCGTCGACGACCCGGCCACGGCGGACAAGGTGGCCGGCGAAAAGGCGCTGTTCAAAGCGGTCGGCGGGCGGGGCCTGCCCCTTGTTTTCGTCGGCGGAACCGCGGTGTTGGGCTTCTCCGAGGACGACCTTCAGATTGCGATCGAGAGGGGTTTGCGCGGGGGCTTGGAGCTGCCCATGTGGACCATGTACGTCGCGTTTCTGGTCGTGCTCCTTTCAGCCATGTACCTGACCTGGAACGAAGAGCTTCGCGAGGCCGCTCCGGCGGACGCGACCGACATACCCGATTGAGTAGGAGAGCAGCGTGCCCCACGAGCGAATGAAGCGTAAGAACCTCGCAGCGAGCGAGCCCTCCACGGAAGGTCGGCCCGGTCAGAACTTCTTGCCTTTGGAGTTCTTCCAAAAGCTCCCCAAGACCGACCTCCACGTGCACCTCGACGGCTCGTTGCGCCTCAGCACGATCATCGAGCTGGCCGAGCGACAGGGGGTCGACCTGCCCTCGAAGGACCCGGAGGAGCTTGGGAAGCTGATGAGCCTGGGTCAGAACTGCGGCTCGCTCGAAAAGTACCTGGAGGCCTTCGACATCACGTTGCGCGTGATGCAAACCGAAGAGGCCTTGTTTCGCGTGGCCTACGAGCTGGCCGAGGACGCGGCTGCGGAGAACGTCCGCTACATGGAGGTGCGCTATTCGCCGATGCTCCACACGCGCAAGGGCCTCAGGCCGACGAGCGTGGTCGAGGCGGTGCTCGCGGGCCTGCGCGCGGCGCACGACGATCTAGGCATCGAGAGCGCGGTGATCATCTGCGGAATCCGCAACATTTCGGCCGAGTCCAGCCTGGAGATGGCCGAGCTCGCGGTGGCCTACAAGGGCCGCGGCGTCGTCGGCTTCGACCTC
>CAYLJT010000956.1:0-2861 GCA_964383995.1 uncultured Polyangiaceae bacterium | reverse complement strand
ACGGCGTCACCGTTTACGGCACGAGCGGCAAGAATGCCTGGTGGGTGCCCGTCATGCAGCGCAACGACGAGACGGGCGAGCGTACGCCGGCCTTCACATGGCAAGTGCGTCGCAGCGAGTTCGACAAGATGATGCTCGACGAGGCTCTGCGGCGCGGCGCCGACTTCGTGTCGGGTCGGGCGACGACGCCCCTGCGCAACGACGACGGCTCGATTCGCGGCGTGCGCGTGGCCACCTCCGACGGCGGGACTATGGACATCGAATCCGAGGTGCTGCTCGACTGCTCTGGACAACACACCTTCCTGGCCAATCACGGAGTCACCGGGCCCAAATACCTGGGCAACTACGACAGGCAGATTGCCGTGTTCTCCCAGGTGGCCAATACCATCCGCGACCCGGGCGAGGCCGACGGCAACACCTTCATCTTCTACAAAGAAAAGTACCACTGGTCCTGGTTCATCCCGATCGACGACAACGTGGTCAGTGTCGGCATCGTGACGCCGGCGCAATACTTCGTCGACAAGCGCGAGAGCAAACAGGACTACATCAAACGCGAGCTGATGGAGCTAAACCCCGAGATGGCCCGCCGTGTCCCGGACACGACGCTCGTGGAGGACGCCCACACCATCAAGAATTATTCGTTCGAAGTGCGGCAGTACACCGGCAAGGGGTACATGTGCATCGGCGACTCACACCGCTTCATCGACCCCATCTTTTCGTTTGGGCTCTTCGTCGCCATCAAAGAGGCCGATTTGGCGGCCGACGCGATCGTCAAGTACCTCGATGGTCATCGGCGCGACGAGGTCGATCCGTTCGTGGAGCACCGCATGATGTGCGACAAGGGCATCGACGTCGTCGAAGACATGCTCGACTGCTTCTGGGAGCGCCCCATGGCCTTTGCCTACTTCGTACACCAGCGTTACACGCCGTCGATCATCGATATGTTCGCCGGGCGGGTCTACGACATGGAAGAGTGCGCCGCCCTCAAGTCCATGCGGGGCCTCATCAAGCGCGAGCGGAGCTATCCGGAAGTCGTCGACCTGAACGCCCAGCCCGTCGGCTCGCGCTACCACCCGGAGCGCGCCGCCCTGTGGGAGAACGAATCGTCGGGCGCCCAATAAGGGCGCCGATTTACGCACTACGCGGCATCAGAGCCAACCGTTTTCGCGGTACCAGGCGGCCGCCCGCCGGGTGCCCTCCGCCCAGCTCACCTCGGGCTTCCAACCCAGGTCGGTTTGGGCCGGCGTGGAGTCGCACACCCAGTGCGGCGCGGACAGTTCGTTCACCTTGTCGCGGGTCAGCATGACGGCCTTGCCGGTAAGCTTGCCGCCGAGCTCGCTCAGCGCGGCGGCCCCGCGCAGCGCAAAGAACGGTATCGAGAAGCGCACGAGGGCCTTTTTTCCGAGGGCGGCTTCGACGTCTTCCAACATGTCTTTCCAGACGTACACCTTGCCATCGTCGATGAAGTAGGTGTTGCCGCTCGGCACGTCGGCGGTCAGCGCGGCGATGCAGGCGCTGGCGGCGTCGGCGCCGTAGATGACGCTCAGCGTGTTCTTGCCATCGCCGAGGTAGGGCAAAAAGCGCCTGGAAATGCTCTGGAAGAAGGCGAAGCTCTCGTTGTCGCGGGGGCCGTAGATCATCGGGGGGCGGAGGACTACGACGGGGAGATTGTCCTTTTCGGCGATGACCGCCTGTTCGGCTTCGAGCTTGGAACGGCCGTAGTGGGTGACGGGCTGAGGTGTCCTGTTGGGGTCGACGGGACTGCCGTCTTCGCTCGGACCCATGGCGGCTAGGCTCGACACGAACACGAAGCGCTTGACGGTGCCCGCGGCCTTGGCGCCCGAGAGCATGTGGCGGGTGCCGTCGACGTTGATACGGCGGAACTCCTCGGGGCTCTTCGCTTTGACGAGCCCCGCCGAGTGCACCACGCCCTCCATGCCTTGCAGGGCGTCGTGGACGCTGGCCTCGTCTTCCACCGCGCCAAACGCGAAGGAGACCCGGGGTAGGGTCTTGAGGAAGGTGAGGGACGAGCTTTGACGCACCAGACAGACCACGTCGTGGCCGGCCTTGGAGAGCTGCTCGGCGACGTGGGAACCTAGAAATCCGCTAGCACCCGTGACGAGGACTTTCATGCGCTGGCTCCGATTCGTTTGCGCTCAAACAAGCTCGCGTTCGTAGACGCGGTATTTTTTGTAAACCCGACCGCCCATGAGGCGAATCCCCGCGTTGATGGGGGCGTTGTCCTCCAGGGTCCAGGAGAGCTCGGCGTGGGTCATGCCGAGCTTGTGCCCGGCGTGGTTCATCTCGACGTAGAGGAACGCGGAGAGGCCCGCATAGCGCCGCACGTGGCGCCACTTCTTGCGAATGCCGAGGATGATGAGGCGGCCGCTCTTGGCCCCCGTGACGCGCAGGCGCCAGAGCAGCTTGGGCAGACCGAAGGGCAGGAGCTTGCCGTCGAGGTCGGCGATCAGCGCGTTGATGTTGGGCAGGGCGAGGGCCACCGCCGCGGGCTCGCCGTCGATGGACGTGATGCGCGTGAGCTCCGGCATGAGGATGAGCTTCATGTCCTTGGCCGTTTTTTCGAGCTCGCTCTCGGTGAGCGGCACGAAGCCCCAGTTGTCGCTCCACGCGTCGTTGAAGATGCTCATCACGACGCCCACGTCGTTGCGCATGTTCTTGGGGTTGATCTCGCGCGTCGTAATCTCCGGCATGGCGGCGATTTCGTCGTGGGCCTTTTGCGCGCGGGCAGGCACGCGGCCGATGTCGTAGGTCCAGGCGAAGAAGTCTTTGAGCTTCGTGAGGCCGGCCTCTTCGATGATGCGTCCTTGATAGCGCGTGTGGTGGGGCATCATCACCATGGG
>CAYLJT010000955.1:0-2874 GCA_964383995.1 uncultured Polyangiaceae bacterium | reverse complement strand
CCTCGGGCCCCTGGCCTTCCACCGGGAAGCCCCGCGCAATCACCCGGAACGTGCCTGCCTTTTCGTCGGTCTCGAGCTCGTATTGGAAGTTCTGCGGTGTGGGCATGTCGAAGTGCGCGCAGCGGTAGCCGGGAGACGCGTAGTCGGCCGGCGTGGAGGTAAAGGGGCCATTCTTGAGAATGGCAATCTCCTTCGGCACCGGAGGCGCGCTGGGACAGTGCTCTTTTTTATCGCTTTCCGCCGCGGAGACGACGCCGACCGCAAACCGCTTGAGCCCGAGCAACGCCTCGGACTCCAGGGTTCGGGCGCGATAGACGATCATGTCGCGCTGCATCAGACCTGCGCACGCAGGCCCGTCCACGCCCGCCGGGGAGGGGGGCGCGCGCAGCACCTCCAAGACCGCCTCCAGCGACGGTTTTCCCAGGGCTTTTGCCGCCTTTTCGACGGCCTTCGTGAACGCCCCGCAGGCATTCTTCAGCGTCTTTTTCTCCTCGTCGCTCAGGGGCTGGACCCCCTCCGGTGAGGAGCTCAGCGCGGGCCGGGGCTCTCTCGCGGGGGCCGCCGGCGCCGAAGGCGCGGAGGTCGGCGGGGCGTCCAGCTCCGGCGCTGCGGCCGTGGGGGCTGCCGCCGAAGCAGCTTCCGCCGGCCTCGCAGGCGCTTCGGCAGGTGGGGTAGGTGACGAGCAGGCCGCGACAGCGAGCAGCGTCGAGGCCAAGAACCGCGGGGAAGACGCCATGGCGCGCTTTTAACACAGGAGAAAGGTGGGCGCGTGAAGTCTGGGAGAAGCGGCAAACGGCGGCCTTCTCACTTGCTTGTTCCCCTGGCAGCGCCGTCGCGATAAAAACGCAAATCATGATTCGCGCCGCATTGCTCGCAGTCCTCGCCGTCCCCGTCCTGGTCCTCGCCTGCTCCGCCACCGGCGAAGACAAAGAGTTCGCCGACTCGAGCTCCGGCGCCGGGGCCTCGGGCTCCACGGGGACCGACGGCGTGGGCGGCGGTTTCTCGAACTCCACGGGGGTCGGCGGTCTGGGCGAGAACTGCGGCGCGACCACCTACGCCAGCCAGGTGCCCCCCAGCTTGCTCATTTTGCTCGATCGTTCGGGCAGCATGAGCGGCGACGACAACACCCCCAACAAGTGGTCACCCACGGTCCAGGCCGTCGCCAACATGATGGCCGCTGCGCCCTCCGACATGGAAGTCGGCCTCTTGCCCTTCCCCGCCGGCAACTTCGACTCTTCGGGATTGGCCCTGTGCGCCCTCAACCCGTCGAGCTCGGGCTGCGCCGCGCTCTTCGCGGACGGTGGCTGTCAAGACGTCGACCAGACCCCGGTGGTCGCCGTGGGGCCCTTGAGCCAGACCGAGGCGCCCATCAATCAATGGCTCAATGCCAATGGCCCGGACGGCGGAACGCCCACGCTCTGGGCCCTCAAGACAGCCTACGACATCATGCGCGCCTACAACGCACAGGGCGAGCGCTACGTCCTGCTCATCACCGACGGCGAGCCCAACGTGCACACGCCCGAGATGACGATTGGCCCCTTCACGTTCCCCGAGTCCAACATCGAGTGCAAGACGACCGCCGAAATCGAGGCGGAGGCGCTGGCCGCCTCCTCCGGCAGCCCCGTCGTAAAGACATTCGTCATCGGCTCGCCGGGGGCCGAGCCCGCCGCGAAGTTCTTGTCCCAAGTGGCTCTCAATGGCCTCACGCCGAAGTCGCCGAACTGCTCACCTGCCGCGGGAGACTGCCACTATCAAATCGGTCAGGCTTCCTTCCAGGGCGATCTCGAGGCGGCCTTGGAGTCCATCACCGGCTCGATCTCCGACTGCGTATTTGCCATTCCGCAAGGCAACGAAGAGGTCGACCCCGACAAGGTCAATGTGCAACTGGAGACCTCCGCGGGCACCACCCTCGTGTACAAGGACACGAGCCACACGGACGGTTGGGACTACACCGACGCGTCCCACACCAAAATCCAGATTTATGGCCCCGCCTGCGAGGCCTACAAGGCCGAAAAAGGCGCCAAAGTGACGATCGTGCTCGGCTGCGAGACCGTCGTGAAATAGTCCTTCCGCGCGTGTAAGCTGCCTGTCCACGAGGTCCCGATGGTCGCCGTTCGTCCCATGATCGCCGTTGCCCTTCTTGCGCTCACAGGGGGCGTGTTTCTAGCCGCGTGCTCGGGTGACGACGAGCCCCGCCATCTGTCCGGTTCGAGCACGTCGAGCGGCACGGGGGGCTCGGGTGGCGGGTCGAGCAGTACGGGCGGTGGCGCCAGCTCGACGAGCAGCGGCGGAAACGTCATCTACCCCGAGCTTGGCGCGGCCTGCGCCGTCAACGAAGACTGCGGCAACGCGCGCTGCGCGACGGTCGATCTCGACGAGCCCGTGCTCGGCGGCGGCCCCGTCGGCGGCTATTGCACGGCCGACTGTGACACCGACGCCGACTGCGGCGACAACGGCAAATGCGCGAACGGGCCGAAGGGCAAGGGCTGTTTGCTCCGTTGCAGCGTCGGCCCCCAACTGACATCCATCGGAGATCCACTGAGCGACGCCAAGTGCCTTGGTCGCGAAGATGTGGGCTGTTTCGAAGGCTCGGACGGCGACGCCGTTTGTCTACCCACTTGCGGCGGTGATGGTCAGTGTGCCGGGCGCGCGTGCAGCGGCCGCCTGGGCGTCTGTGTCAATGGCCCCTTCACGGGCAACCCGGCGGGCGCCGTGTGCGACCCTGCGGCCGATCAATGCAAGGGTGTTTGCGCCGGCTTCGAGAGCGGCGCCGCGGTGTGCACGTCGTATTGCGTGTTGGGCGGGGCCCTCGACGCGGCCGACTGCGGTGGCAAGTTCGAAGGCGCGTGCGCCCTTGTTCCGCCGGGCCACGGG
>CAYLJT010000954.1:0-2877 GCA_964383995.1 uncultured Polyangiaceae bacterium | reverse complement strand
CTGGGCTCGCGGCTTTTGTCGTGGTGCCGACAGTCCCTCTCCGAGGTAAGGCCACAACCCCTCGCGAATGGGACCCGGCAGCACGTTTTCCAGGTACTCCAGAGCCGTGCCGTGCAGCTCTTTGTTGCCCGTCGCGATGACCCGGTAGGCGATGCGCAAGGGCTCCCGTTCGAGCACCAAGGCGAGGAGGGAGAAGACATGCTCCAGGCAACGGTCGGGTGAGATTTCCGGGATGCGCAGCGAGCGCGGGGCGTCGTCGTCGTCGTCGCTCGCAGCGAAGAGGCCCGAGTCCCATACCGTTCTCCCGGCCTCGATTTCGCGAGCGACGGCCGCGAGGACGGTGGCCTCTGGCACGGTCAAGCTAGGGTTCTTTTCGGTGATGCGCAGCAGCGACAGGCCGCACTCGTAGCGGACCAAGAAGTCGGCGTCGGCAAGACCGTCGAGCAGCCCGTACAGCGCACGTTGGGTCGGCGCGGCGCGCAAGACACGTGGGATACGGCGTCGCACGTCGCGCGGGCGCTCGGGGTCGAGCAAGGCGTCGGTGAGCTGACCTGTAATTTTCGGAGCGATGGCCCGCAACGCCATGGTCGCCTCGTTCAGGAACATGCGATCTGCCAAGAGCGGCAAGGTGTCCGCGACGAGCCCCACATCGAGCTTGGAGGTCGCCAAGATGCGGCGAACTTTGGCGGGATCGCGGGCGTTCAGGCTGCTCAGCGCCGCGAGGCGTGGCTCCACCGGATCGACAGGCTTGAGCGCTTCGCTCGGGCCTGTCGTGCGACGCAAGGCCTCGATTTGCGCCAACAGTGCTTCGCGGTCGATGCCCTCCGCGCTTTCGGAGAGCGTCCTTCGTGTTACGGCGTCCTGGACGCCTTCGGGGGGCAGGCGAAGCACCCCGGAGCGCAGGCTTTGGCCCAGCGCGGCGACGTAACCTCGCTGCAAACGCGGCGTCAGGACCAGCGCGCCAATCGACGCCAGGAGCGCCAAGCCCAACAAGGCTGTGTTGTGCGTCTGGAGCGGCAACATGAGCACGAGCAGCGTCAGGCCACCGCCAATCGCCGTGCCGATGCGATCGAAGCCGACGTCGATGATGGTCTTGGTCGAGCGCTTGTCGTCCTTGGGAAGGGGCGTGTAGAAGAGCTCGTAGCCGGCGCGAAACAGCGAGTTGCGCAGCACCGCCTCGGGGGCGCGCAAGAGGACGAGGCCAAAGGGAGGGGGCAATACCAGAAACAGGACCGCACTGAGCAGCGGCGCGCTGGGGGCCGCCGCGACCGCGGTGGACAGGCCGAAGCGCGTCATGACCCATTGTCCAGCCGTCGACTGGACGACGAACGTGGCAAGCCCAACTCCCATGTAGAACAGCGCAAAGAACGATAGCAACGCTTCGCCATCGTGGTAGCGAGCCGCCGCGCCCGCCGAGAGAAGATAGTCGAGGACGGCCGAGCCGATGGCTCCCAGCGTGATCAAGAGCGCCAGACTTTGCAGGTACGTCGCGCGCCGCAAGAGCGCGAACCCCGTCGCGTGGGGCCGGACGTCGGCGTCTTCGCCCAGGCGCGTGACGCCCGTGTCTCCGACGCGGAGAGAACGTGCCAATTGGTAGGTTGCCACCGCGGCGGTCAAGCCAGCGAACGCCAGGAACAAAACCACCGACGCTGTGGCGACGCGGCTCGCTACCTGCCAGGCGACGATACCGCCCACGACACCGCCGGCGGTGCCACCGCCCGTGATGCGACCCACGACGAGGCGGGCTGTTCGCGGCTCGAAGCGCTCGTTTACGAGCGACCAAAATCCGGAGATGGTGACCGCGCCGAAGATGGCCGCGTGGGCATAGAGGGCGAGGGCGGCGGCCCAGGGGGTGGTGACCGCCAAAAGCCACTCTCCAACGCGCAGCGCGGCGTTGAGGAGGAACAGGGCGGGGACCACGCGAGCCGGCGAACGACGCGTGAAAATGCGGGCGAGACCGATGACGCTGGCGATCCCGAGCACGGACGCCGCGGCCGAGGCGATGGGAAGGCGGCTGACGTCGTAGCTTGCCAGAAAGAGCGCGTCGCGCGCTGCCTTACCCGCCACCTGCTGGGCGATCAGCGCGCCACACCCGAGGGCGGCCCAATACACGGCACGGGCCGTGGAGCGGTCCATCGTCGACGGCGGGGGAGCGGTCACGGGCCCCAATGGACCACGAGTGGGGCAGCCTGTCACCCAGCAAACGGCCCGTCGATCGGCGGCAAAAAATAAAAGTTGCATTTGAAATACAACATTGTTATCTGGTCGGCCTCGGCATCAAACGACAGCTGAGACACGAGGAGCAACACCCCATGGCAAGCATCTACGAACAGCTCGGCGGCGCCCCCGCGATGGACGCGGCGGTCGACATCTTTTATCGCAAGGTCTTGGCGGATGACCGCATCGCCAAGTTCTTCGACGGCGTGGACATGGAGAAGCAAGCCGCGAAGCAGAAGGCATTCCTGACGATGGCCCTCGGCGGGCCCCATTCCTACACCGGCAAGGATATGCGCGCCGCCCACGCGCGCTTGGTGACGCAAGGGCTCAACGACAGCCACTTCGACGCCGTCATCGAGAACCTGGGCGCTACCCTGAAAGAGCTCGGTGTCTCGGACGCGTTGATTGGTCAGGCGGCCGCCGTCGCCGAGAGCACCCGCGCGGACGTCCTCGGTCGCTGACGCCATGACGACGGTATGCTTCGAAGGACGCGAGCATCCGATCCGCGATGGGCAGACGGTGCTGGAGGCGTTATTGGCCGGGGGCGAGCCCATTCCCAACGGTTGTCGTGCGGGCGCCTGTGGAGCCTGCATGTTGCGGGTGGCGGAGGGGCAGGTGCCCGACGCCGCGCAGGTGGGCGTCAAAGACACCTGGCGCGCC
>CAYLJT010000953.1:0-2879 GCA_964383995.1 uncultured Polyangiaceae bacterium | reverse complement strand
GGGATTTCGATCGGCTTGCAGCAGGTCTTTGATGGTGATGAGGCCCGCCAAACGCCCCTCTTCCACCACCAGCAGCTTCTCGATGCGGCGCTGGTGCAAGAGCTCCTTGGCGCGCTCGTTGGTCACGTCCTTCGGCACCGTGACGAGATCCCGCGTCATGAGCGCGGCGACCGGCTGATCGAGGTTCTTTTCGAAGCGGATGTCGCGCGCCGTCAGAATGCCGACGGGGCGCTCGCCCTCGACCACGGGCACGCCGCTGATGTCGTGCTCACGCATGACCTCGAGCGCGTCGCGCAGCGACTGCGTGGGTCGCACCGTGACGGGGTTGCCGATCATGCCGCTTTCGGCGCGTTTTACCCGCTCCACCTCGCGCGCTTGGGCGGCAATGGGCAGGTTCTTGTGCAGGATGCCGAGGCCCCCTGCCCTCGCGATCGTGATCGCCGTGCGCCCCTCGGTGACGCTGTCCATGGCCGCGCTGACGAGCGGAATATTCAGCCGAATGCGCCGCGAAAAGCGGGTGCGCACGTCGACCTCCGAGGGGAGCACCTCGCTGTAGGCGGGGGCGAGCAAGACGTCGTCGAAGGTGAGGCACTCACGAAGCTTGTCTTGCAGCATCTTTTGTTCGCTCCGAAGGAGGGAGCGATGGGTCTAGCAAAGTCGACGCGCCGCTGCACCCGTCACGCCGCGTGAGCCACGATGGGCTTGGGGAGCCGTATTTCGAAGCGCGCGCCGCCCATGGGCGAGGCCTTCGCCTCGATCGTGCCGCCGTGGTCGACGATGATCTTCTTCACGATCGAGAGCCCCAAACCCGTGCCGTCGCGCTTCGTCGTCACGTAGGGATCGAAGAGCGTCGCGCCGAGCTTGGGATCGATGCCGGGGCCGTCGTCATCGACCCAAAGCACGTAGCCTTTGGCCTCTTTTCGCAGGGAAACCTCGATGTGGCCGGGCTCCTTGCGGCCCGCGTCGCGCAGAGCCTGGGCTGCGTTGCGCACGACGTTCACGATGGCGCGGTGCAGCATCTCGCGATCGACCAGCGCGGGCATGGGGCCGGGACCGACGTCGAACGACAACGTCACGTTCGCCCACAACGCCGCCTCTTCGCCGCCGTCGCTCGACGATGCGAGGGCGAAGTGTTGCTCCTGATCCCGCACCAGCTCGGCCAAATCGAGCTCGACCGGCTCGGCCTTGGGCAGCCGCGCGAAGCTTGAGAACTCGCCCACCAAGCGGCGCAACGATCCCACCTCCTCCGTCACCACCTCCAGGGTTGTCTCGAGGACCGAGCGGTACGCTTCGTCGTCCCCGCGGTAGCGTCGGTGGCACTCCTCGACCGCGAGCTGAATGGGCTGCAAAGGGTTTTTGATCTCGTGGGCGAGCCGCCGCGCGACCTTCTGCCATTCGCCCATCAAGCGCAGATATTCGATGCGCGCGCGGCTCGTGGAGAGCTCGCTCAACATGCGGTTGAAGGCCCGCGCGAGATCGGTGACCTCGTCGTTGCCCTCCTCGCGCACGCGCACCTCGAGATCGCCTTCGGCCACCGGACGCATGGCTTGTCCGAGACGCGCGATGCGCCGTGTGACCGGGCGCGCGACGCCGAGCCCGGCGCCGACGCCTGCGGCGATCGTGAGGAAGATCAGCACCGCGAAGGCCCGTTGATAGGTCGTATCGAGGTACTCCTCGCGCTGGTTACGCTCGATTTGATGGTAGGCCTGCACCAGCGCTTGGGCGCCCTCGAGCTCGTTGAAGCGGGCCCGAGGCGTCGCGAACGTGATCACCAAGAGGGGTCCTTCGTCGCCCTCCTGGGCCGCCAACGAGCGCCGTTGCACGAGCGAGCGCTCGCTGCCCTCATCGAGCGGTTTTTCCCTGTTTTTTTCGGCAATTTCGTCGCCGTTCGCGCTCTCCACGCGCAGGCTCACGAGGTCCGGATAGCTCGCGAACACCTCGGCGAGGGCCGCCTCCGTCGCGCGTTTGTCTGCGCTCCGCGCGGCCTCCACGAGCTTTTTTTCGGCCGCGATGGCGTCGGCCTCGAAGCGCATGCTCTGCTTGATCGACTTCACGAGGTCGGCGTAAACGCCTAGCGATTGGTCCATCAGAGCGCCGAACTCGGGCTGAAAGGCGGTGGCCGAGACGCGACGGATGATCGCGCGGCTGGTGAGCACGGCGCCGAGCAGGGGCACGAGCGCCGTGATCAAGATGGCAACCACCACGCGACGCTCGGTACGGCCGAGGAATCTCATGGCGGCGATGCTAGCGCTGTCGCAAGGGTTCCATCTCGAGCAGCCTGCCAAAGGGCGGACGGCGCTGGGGCTTGCCCGGCGAGACCCACAACACCTCCACGCCTCGAATCGCGTTCTCGCGCGGGAAAACGCCGTCCAAGTCGCTCAAGTACACGACCGTGAAGCGCTCGCCCGTGCGCCGCGCTTCTTCGGCGAGGGTCGTCAACGCAGGGCGAAAATCGCTGCCGCCACGGCCCCAAATCGCGACTTCTTGAAAAAGCAGCTCGGCGACGAACAGGGTCTCGTCGCGCGTGACCTCGGCGTCCGCTTGCAGCAAGCGCACCTCGTCCACGCCTTCGGCCGTGGCGACCGCTGCCAGGGCCCCCAAGAAGCGGGCGAGCGTGGCGTTGTCGATGGACGCGGAGGTGTCGATCACCACCACCAAACGCCCCGCCGGCAGGACGCGACGACCGGGCATCGCCACCACGTCGGGCCACTCACCCGAAGGCGGAACGAGCGCGCTCATGCGGCGCGAAGGCCGGAGAAAAGTGCGTTCTTGGCGAGACAAGAGCGCTATCGAGAGTTGCAACATCGCAGCCCAATCCGCGGGGGGCTCGATGGTGGCGCGCACCAAATCGTCGAGCCAAGCCGGCAGCTCTCCGAAGG
>CAYLJT010000952.1:1700-2887 GCA_964383995.1 uncultured Polyangiaceae bacterium | reverse complement strand
ACCAGGCTGGCCTGCTCCCAACGGCCCCGCAGGGCCTCGGCGATGCGGTCGAGCAGCGGCCGGGTGGACTCGCGATCGCGGGCCGACACGGCGAGGGCGTCGCTGCGGCCCAGCAAGAGCCGCCTGACCTCCGCGGGGTCGACGAGGTCGGTTTTGTTGAACACCACGATGCGCGGAATATGGATGAGCGAGAGCTCGGTCAGCAGGGTCTCGGTGGTCTCGATGTGCTGATCGCGCGCGCTGTCGGAGGCGTCCACCACGTGCAGGATGAGGTCGGCGTCGGCGGTCTCCTCGAAGGTCGCGCGGAACGCCGCGAAGAGGTCCTTCGGTAGATCGCGGATGAAGCCTACCGTGTCTGTAATGACGACCTCGCGCTCCTCCGGGAAGCGGAGGCGCCTGGAGCGTGTGTCGAGGGTGGCAAAGAGCTTGTCTTCGGCCAACACGTCGGAGGCAGTCAGGGTGTTCAAGAGGGTGCTCTTGCCGGCGTTGGTGTAGCCGACGATGCTGACGATCGGCACCTCTTGGCGGGTGCGCCGCCTTCGCCGTTGTTGTCTTTGCTTGGCGGACCGCAGAAGCTCGGCTTCGAGGTGGGAGACGCGCTCTTTCGCGCGCCGCTTGCCGATTTCGAGCTTGGTCTCGCCGGGGCCACGCCCGCCGATGCCACCCGTCAGGCGAGACAGCGAGTCGTCCTTCTGACCCAAGCGCGGCAAGGCGTATTTGAGCTGCGCGAGCTCCACCTGGAGCTTGCCATCGGCGGACTCGGCGCGTTGCGCGAAGATGTCCAGGATGAGCTGCGTTCGATCGATGACCTTGAGGTCGGAGTGCTTGGCGATGGCGGCCGCCTGCGACGGGGTCAAGTTGCGATCGAACACCAGAATTTGCGCGTCGAGCTCCGCGGCCCGCAGCAGCACGTCGTCGAGCTTACCCTTGCCCATGACGAAGCGCGGGTCGAGCTTTTCGCGCAGTTGAAGCACGCGGTCGACTACCTGGACACCCGCCGTGCGGGCCAGCTCGGACAGCTCGTGGAGGCTTTCTTCTGCCCGGTTGATCGCGCCGGGCTTGCCCTTCTCGGCCACGTGGACGAGGATCGCCCGGCCGTCTTTGGCTTCTACCCTGCGCGCGCGCGTGCGCCGGTCGAGCTCGTCTTCCAGGGCAGACACCAGGGCCCCGAAATCGACGTCGAGCTT
>CAYLJT010000952.1:0-1600 GCA_964383995.1 uncultured Polyangiaceae bacterium | reverse complement strand
CGGCCAATGGCAGGTAGCTCGAGCTTCGTCGCGTCGCCGACGATGACGTAGTCAATCTCGCCGGAACGATGAACCAACGCGCCAACCTGCCGACCGATCTCCTTGGAAGCCTCGCACAAGCTCTTGAAGAGCTCGGTCGTTCCGATTTGCGCAAGGGGCACCTTCCTTCGGTAGATGCGGAGCAGATTGTGCGTCGCGCTGGGAGAAAGGCCGGTCGTGTTTCCGTAAAGTGTCGGCATCCGTAAGGCTCGGACGCTTGGATAAGGCTCCTCCGAACGAGGCGCAAGCGAAACAGCACGCGCGTGTGTTAGGCTGCGTGCCATGGCGGTCCTGACCCCCCTCGACATGGCCGACGCGCAGCGCCTGGGCGCAGAATATGGCCTCGACGTGCGCGACGTGGCGGGCATCGCGCGGGGCAGTGTGAACTCGAACTTTGCCCTGACACTGGCCGACGATTCTCGGGTGTTCTTGCGGATTTACGAGGAGCAGGCGCGGCCCGGGGCCGAGGCGGAGCTGCGCTTGCTCGCTCATCTCGCAGCTTCGGGCGTGGCGACGCCCCGACCCATGGAGCGCCTGCAGGGTGGCTGTCTGTCCACCTTCCAGGACAAACCGGTGGCGCTCTTTCCGTGGGTAGAAGGCGACATGTTGTGTCAAAAGGGCGTGACCGAGACAGCCTGTCGCAAGCTCGGGCGGGCCATCGCAGCGACGCACGAAGCCGGTCTCCTGTACAGCGACGCGCCCGCGAGCCGCTTCGATGAGGCGGCCCTCCTCGCCCGCCTCGTCGACGTCGAGGCCGGGGCACCTCACCTTCTTGCCGAGGTAGACGAGCTGCGAGCCAGCCTGCGCATCTGCCGCGGCGAGCGCTCGCCAAGGGCGCGATTTTCCCTTGTACACGCCGACCTTTTCCGGGACAACGTGCTCTGGCAAGACGGGGAGATCGCGGCCCTGTTGGATTTCGAGAGCGCGTGCGCCGAGAGCCGCGGGTTCGACCTCATGACCAGCCTGTTCTCGTTTTGCTGGGGAGACAAGCTCGTGTGGAGCCTGGCAAGGGCCCTGGTCGGCGGCTACGAAGAGCTGCGACCGCTCGACCGGGAAGACCGCGAACATCTCTTTGGTGATGCGTTGTTCTCCGCGACGCGCTTTACGATCACCCGCTTGACCGACTTCGAGCTGCGCCCCCGGGGCCAAGGTGTGTTCAAGGACTATCGGCGGTTTTTGGCGCGAAATAGGGCCGTTTTGGCGCTTGGCAAGGTCGGTATCGAGGGCCTCTTGGAAGGCCGGTAGCGCGCGACCGAAGAGGTCAGTCGGGTAGGTCTTGCAAGAGCACGAAGGGCATGACGACGAGCGATGTCCAGCGGCGGTTCTTGTCGTTTGGCCAGGTGTCCCGTTCGCCCTGGGTGGGTTTCTTCAGCTCGCCCCGTTGGATCCACCCTCCCACGACCTCGACGTCGTCGAGAGCGATGGCCACACCGCACTCGATGATGGACAGAGTGGGGCCCACGACGAACACCGCGTCGCGCGCCAAATGCGCGGCAAAGTCGCTGTAAAATACGGGTCCGACGGTCTCGGTCAGGCGGATTCGAATGGCCTGGGACAACGG
>CAYLJT010000951.1:0-2890 GCA_964383995.1 uncultured Polyangiaceae bacterium | reverse complement strand
TCCGGCGCACCGATCCGGGCGGGCCCTCGGCTACGAGATCGGCCTCGACGCGCCGGGCGAGGCCGGAGGTGACGGCGTCGACGCGATAGACCTGCTCCTCCGAGACCGTCACCACCGCACCGTCTTCCATGCGAGTCGGCCCGTGGAGCGCGCCGCGCCGCTCCACCACGAGCACGTCGCCGCGGCGCTCGTCCAGCGTGAAGCGGAGATCGCGCAGCGCCCAGCGCGCGCCTACGCCCACCGCGTCGGGCGGGAAGAGCGGGAGCACGTTGGAGGCGACCTGCATCACCGCGCCGCGCACGTAGTCCGCGGCGGTCGGGTCGACGCCGGGAGGAGGGGTGACGTCGGGCAGGTCGACCTCACCGTTGGGGCGGACCTTCTGCGTGAAGCGCGTGCCAACGGTGGTCTCGATGCGCGCGATGTCCGGCGCCGTCGTGGTCGCGCGGCGCACGGTCATCTCGACCCGATCGGCGGCGGGATACCGGAGATCGAGCGCCAGCTCGAGGTGCTCTTCCATCGCCGCCCCGCCGCGCTGCTGGCGGCTGTGCACGCTGTGCCTCGCCGCGCTGGCGCGCCCGGGCGTGAACGCAAACTCCGGTCGCACGCGCGGCTCCCGGCCCGGATCGAGCAAGCGCACGCCAGTCGCAGCGGCAGCCGGCGCCTCGTCGCTCGCGGGGTGCGGCTTGTCGCAGCCAAGGACGAGCAACGCGAGGACGAGCGAGGAGCGGCGCACTCGCGCACGATACACCCACTCCCACGCGGGGCGAAGGGCGCGCCTGGCCACGGGCACGACGCGGGCTCCACTCGAATGACACCGACTTCGCGCTTCCGCAGAAGCCCCCGACTGCTCTCCACGTGGCGAGGCCCTGGCAGGAGGAAATGCACATGGTTTAGAACGAGCGCGATGCTAGTCGCCTGTCCGATGCCACCGAGCTAGAGCACCTCGCCAGCATCCCATGCCCGACGTTCCGTCTGTTCTCACAGGGTAGCAGGGCCAACCAGGGCCATTTTCAGGGCGCCATGATGCGTCCCGGCGCGTTCTGCGTCCCTGCCAGCGTATGGCAAGAATTGCAGTCGCCGGTGTCCACCGTCTGCGTCATGGCGCGCTCTTGCCCGTTGGCCGTGACCTTGGCATGGATAGGGAAGGCGACGTTGGTGCCGAGCGTCTTGCGGATCCAGAAGTTGCCCGACACGTTGGGCGTCAAGCTGAACACCTGGTTGTTGGCGTCTGTAATCACCACCTTGGTGCCAGTCTGGTTGCCATTGACACCGAAGCACTCGTCGTACTCGTGGGCGGTTGGGTAGACGGTGCCCGCCAGGTACATCTTCGGCCCGTTGTCCTGTAAGCCGTAATTTCCAGGGTGATCGTGGCAATCGATGCACTTGTCGCCGGGGTGCATGGCCTCCTTGGGGTAAGGTCCCCAATCTTCCGTGCCGCCGCCCCAATAGACATTGCTGGTACAGGTGTCGGGCGTATCGTAGGGGTTGGGTCCACCGCCGCCGCCGCCGCCCTGGCCACAGTCGCCCATGGGCATACCCGAGTTGATCCAACCCTGGAAGGTTGCCACGTCGGCCGCGGGCACAGCGGCGTTGGGGGGTGGCGGCATGGGCGTGGCAAGGTCGGTCATGCGGATGAGGCAACGGTCGGCGTAGGTGCCGCCCTTGGGCGACGCGCCGGTCAGATTGCCGTACGTCACGAGGGCCATCGGCGCGCCACCGCTCAGCGGGTAACCATGGCAGTTGAGGCAAGGCGAAAGGACCGCGGCCACATCGCACGGAATGCCGGTTTGCGGGGGCGCACCGCCTGCGCCTGTGCCGCCGCCTCCTGTGCCGGTTCCTCCTCCGCCCGCGCCGCAGTCGCCCTTGGGCATGCTGGACAGCACCCAGTTCTCGAACGCGGTGATCTCCGCGTCGGGCACGCTGGCCGCCGGGGCAGGCGGCATGGGCGCCGCGGCGTCTTTCATGCGGATGACCGAGCGCCCCGCGTAGGTGCCGCCGTTCGGGGAGGTGGCCGCGAGGTCGTCGTACGTGATGAGGGGCATGGGAGCGCCCCCCGCGAGGGGGCTGCCGTGGCAGCTCAAACAGCGCGTAGCGAGGGTTTGTGCGATGTCGCAGGGCAGCCCGTCTTGCGCGTTCGCGCCACCCTGCCCATTGGCACCGCCGAAACCGTCGGTGTATTGACTGCTAGGGGGCGTTGCTGAGCTGGCGCTGGTGCAGGCGCCGATGGCGGCCAAGAGGGAGGAAAGAAGCGCGGTGACTGCGAAGGAGGCGGACGTGCGAAGCTGCATTGCGAAACCTCAAGGGATTTCACAAAAATGTGCCGAGGCGTCGGTTGTGTCAACGTCAAGAAGAGGCGCACGTGGTGCGCGATTCTCCGAACAGTTGCGCGTCTGTCGACGCTCTCCTCGGCGCCGCCCGCTCCTCGGGAGGTGTCAGGTCGGCGCCGACGATCGGGTCACCGTCAGTATCGGGCGTAGCTGCGCTTGGGGCGGGAAGAAAATCGGCGCGCGCCGAGGGAAGGTGTCCCGGACACGGGAGGCATAGCGTCGGACGGCGCGGGCGTGCGAGGTCGGGCCTCGTCGCGGAAGGCCCGCTCGGCCTGGGCGGGGCGCTCGACCCTGCCTCGGGGATGACCGCCACCGAAGCCCGAAGAGGCTCGCTGCGGCGCTGAAGCACCTTGGGAGGCGCCGCCCTGGGCATGGTAAGGATGGTCCGAGACAACGTTGACGCGGAGGCGAATCAGCCGCTCGATCGCGCCGAGCAACGAGCGCTCGTCGCTGTCGCAAAACGAGAAGGCGATGCCGCTGGCGCCGGCGCGGGCGGTGCGCCCGATGCGGTGGACGTAGCTCTCGGGCACCTCGGGGAGGTCGAAGTTGATGACGTGGGTCAC
>CAYLJT010000950.1:0-2896 GCA_964383995.1 uncultured Polyangiaceae bacterium | reverse complement strand
GAGCTCGGCGCGGTCACCCCCGTCCTGGTGGTCCCCGGACCCTGGAGCGACGACGACCTTACCTTCCAGGCAAGGCACGTCGCCGGCATGGTCGCCAACAACGCGAGCTTCAACTGCAACGCGGCGAAGGTGCTCGTCACGGCCAAGGGCTGGCCGCAAAAGGCACGCTTCTTGGAGCTTGTGCACGAGGCCCTCGCCAAGGCACCTCCGCGCAAAGCCTATTACCCGGGCGCCGAAGCCCGTTATCAAGGTTTCCTTGCGAATTACCCCAAGGCCAAGGCGCTAACCGAGGGTGGCAAGGACGTCGTCCCGTGGACGGTTATTCCCGATGTCCCTGCCAAGAAGGGGGAGTACGCCCTGACCAACGAGGCCTTCTGTGGCGTCCTCGCCGAGGTGGAGCTCGACGCGACGGACGCGGAGAGCTTCCTTGCGAAGGCCGTTCCCTTCGCGAATGACGAGGTGTGGGGCACGTTGAGCTGCATGATCCTCGTCCACCCCAAAACCGAACGAGAGCACGCGGCTGCTGTCGACCGCGCCCTGGCCGAGCTGCGCTACGGCGGAATTGGCTACAATGTCTGGGCGGGCCTCATCTATGGCCTGGTGGTCACTACCTGGGGCGCCTTTCCAGGTCATTCACTGACCGACATCCAAAGTGGGCGGGGCGTGGTGCACAACGCATTTCTCTTTGATCACCCGCAAAAATCCATCGTCAAAGCGCCTTTCCGCATCGCACCCACACCGGTGTGGTTCGCCGACCACAAGGCCCAAGCCGACCTCGCCAAGAAGCTCATTGCCATGGAAGCCGACCCCGGGTTCTTGAAGCTGCCGGGGCTCATCGCGGCAGCGGTTCGCGGGTAAGGTCGGCGCCGCTCTACCCACCGCCGGGGGGCGTGGCGCCTTCCTTACCCGGTGGCGTGGCGCCTTCCTTACCCGGTGGACGCCTGCCACCTCCCCGCCTGCCGCTCCCCGACGGTGCGGGCTCTGCGGATGGCGCGGCGCCCGTCGTGCTCGCCGTCTTTCGCCCGCGCACCCACAACACCTCGTCGCCGTTCAGCCCTTGTTTGACCTCGGCGTAGATGGACGTGGTGGCGCCCAGCACGAGGGGTCTTTTCTCCCCTCCGGCCAAGGTAACGAAGCGCTGTTCGCCCTCCTCGTCGATGGCAAAGAGCGGTACGGTGACCACGTCTTTGGCCTGCGGTGAGCGAATCCAGGCCCTGACCGTGGAGCCGGGGCGCAGATCCGGCGGTTGCGTCTCGAGCTCCAGCGTCACCGCGATCTCCTTCAGGTTCCCCTCGGGGGTCTTCGTGCCGTAGCGCTCGTTGCGTGTCGTCGCGAAGCTTTCCTTCTTGGAGACCTTGGCGCGCAGGCCCTGGGTCGGATCGGAGGCCAGAAACACGTCTGCCAGGTCGCCGATGTTGATGCGCGCCGCGTCCCTCGGCCGGACCTGTACCACCACCTCCAGGGCGGTCAGATCGGGGAGCTCCAGGATCTTGTCACCCGCGCGACAGACCTTGCCGGGCTCGGCCTTGCCACGGGTAAAATTCAGGTTCACATACGGGCGGAAGACCACGCCGTCTTCGGGCGCTACCACCGTGAGCTTGGCGAGGGCCGTGCGGTTATCGTCCACGCTCGTCTTCGCGGTCTTGATCTTGACGTCTTGCACGTCGAGGGACGTCTTGCGCTTCTTTGCGAAGGCGTCGAGGGCGCTCTTGGCAAGACCCATTTCGACCTCCGCCGAGTCCAGGTTGACCTGGGCCTTCTTGCGGTCGAGCTCGCTCACCAGGTTGACCCCCTCCACGAGCCTCAGCTTGGCCTCTTCCACGGCCATTTGACGCCGCCTGACCTCGAGCTCCAGGGTGATGCGCTCGGTCGCCAGGGCGTGCTCGGTCTTGGCGCGCTCGGCCTCGGCGACGCTGAGCTCGGTCTCGGCGGTGCGCAGGTTGTCCTCCACCTCCGTGGTGTCAAAGGTGGCGATCACGTCCCCCTTCTTGACCAGCGCGCCGTCGGGTAAGATCGTCTTGACGGTCAGAACATCGAGCTTGGGCACCTTGGGCACGGTGATCGGGGTGGTCTTGCGGGGAACCAGCTCGCCTTGAAAGCTCTGTTCGGCGATGAGATCGCCCTTCGTCGCGCGCACCTCCACAGGAGGCGCCTCTTTTTCGGCACAGCCGAGGGGCAGGAGCGAAAGCGACAAAAAAGCGAGAACGGCGGCGCGCATCACTCACCTCGCAGGGCCGTGGCAGGCTCCAAAAGGGCTGCTCTGCGGGCGGGCACGATGCCCGAAGAGAGTCCGACACCAATCGAAATGACGAGGGCCAACCCGAGAGCTTCCCAAGCGAAGACGGGTGGAATCGCCATGATCCAGGCGGCCACCGCCGCGCCTCCCAGGCCGAGGGCGGTGCCGATGGCGCCGCCGAGCACGCAGATCATCGTCGACTCCAGGAGGAGCTGGCCCAAGACGTCGCGCCGCGTCGCGCCCACCGCCCTGCGCAGGCCGATCTCCACGACACGCTCGGACACGTTCGCGAGCATGATGTTCATCACACCGATACCGCCCACGACGAGCGAGATGGCCGCGATGGCCACCAGCACCAGGGTCAGGGTGCGTTGGGCCTCCTCCCGTTGGCGGAGCAGCTCTTCCGGGGAGATCACCTCGAAGTCCTCCGCGCCGCCATGTAGATCGGTCAGCACGCGCTCCGCGACCATCTTGCCAGGTAAGGTGGCCTCGATGCTGTCCAGACGAATGGAAATCTGGTCGAGATCGCCGTAGGTCCGCTCCGGCTCCAAGGTCTCGCGCAGGCTTTGGTGCGGCATCACGATGGCTTTGTCCCAACTGACCGCGTCCGTGCCCTCGCCGCCGGCCCCCGCGCTGCGCGGCGCGAGCACGCCGACCACC
>CAYLJT010000949.1:0-2904 GCA_964383995.1 uncultured Polyangiaceae bacterium | reverse complement strand
CCCCCGCCAGCGCGCCGTTGTCTGCCCAACTGGTCGAGGCGGTCGCCCTGCGCGATTCGGAACACGTGACCATCCAGAAGCTGCTCCTGGCCGAGCTCGCCGCCCAGCCCGACGAGGCGGTCACCAAGGCGCTGCTCGACCTTGCCACCGACGCGCGGACGGCGCCCGTTTTGTTGGAAGACGCGCGGGCGGCCATCGCCAAGCGCACGACCGGCATCGACCCGATGTTGGCCGCGCTGAGCAAGCACTACGACTACCTTGCCAACGTGCTCATCGCGCCGCCCGTGGGGCCCATCGCGGACGCCATGGCCAAGGCCAACGAAAAGCGCGCGGCGCCGCTGTTGGCCTCGCACCTGCTCGATCCGGCCAACGGTGTCTCGGACATTCAACACGCCGCCCAGGCCCTGTCCACCCTGGCGACCCCGGCCGAGCTCCCCGCCCTGAAGACGTTCTTCGCGCACTACCGCGGCGTGGCGGAGGACGAGGCGCTGGTGCCCGCGGTGGCCAGCGTCGCGCAAGCGTTGATCCGCCTCGGCGCCAAGGATCTGGTCACGGCGGCGGCGGCCGACCCCTACACCAAAGACGTCGTCAAGGCCCAGCTCCAGGCCCTGCTCAAGGGCCCCGCGGCCCCCAAGCCGTAGGTTCTGCCCATGTGTCTGCTCGTCGCCCTGTTCCAGGTCGTCCCTGGCGCGCCGCTCATTTTTGCCGCAAACCGCGACGAGCTGTTGGCCCGCCCCGCGCTAACCATGACGGTGCTCCAAGAATCGGGGCCGAGGCTCGTAGGAGGCAAGGACCTGCTCGCCGGCGGGACCTGGCTGGCGGTGGGCGATCAGGGCCTCATCGCAGGTCTGACCAACAAGCCAGCGACGCGCGATCCGACCCTGCGCTCGCGGGGTGAACTGCCCTTGCTGGTGGCAGGTCAGGCGTCGGCGGACGAAGCCGCGAAGCACATTCAGGCGCACCTCCGTGCCGAAGAAAGGAGCCCGGCCTGGCTGCTATTCGGTGATCGGAATGCCCTGTACTACGCCGACCTGACCGGTAAGGGAGCGCCGACGGCGGAGCCCTTACAACCGGGTATCCATGTGCTTGAAAACAGCCCGCTCCACGTGGCAACGCGCAAGAGCGAGCGGGTGCGAGCGGAGGTGGGGAAGGTTGTGACCCTGAGCGGAGACGCCCTGAAAGACGCGCTGTTCGCCGTGCTAAAAAGCCACGGACGCAGCGAAGGTTCGCCGCCGACCGAGGCGGCCTGCGTGCACGCAGGGGTGTACGGCACGCGGTCTTCGTTGGTGGCGATGGTGAGCGAAGCGGGAGCGCCAACCGTGTGGTGGACGGACGGGCCGCCGTGTGTGAGCGAGGTGTTGGGCGGCCATCAAAGCACGTGACGCCGGGAGCGGGAGAAAGCGGGTAAGATGTCGCGCCCCCGAACGAACCGGATGCAGGGCCACGCAGATTCGTCGTGAAAATGCGGCGGCGACCCTGGTTTTGTCGCTCTAATCGGCACGATCCGCGCTGTCGGGCCGGGTATGGTTTTCGCTCCGTTTTGAGTTCGGACACCGAGGTCGACCTCCAAGAAACGCGTCGTCTCTCGGTCTCTCCGCCCGCGAGGCGGCCCTTTGACCGCCTTCCCCGGGCGAGCCCGACGAGCTATCTCAAACGAGGTGTAGCCGTGTGGCGATCCATTCGTTTCGGGACGGTCTTGGCGCTGATCGTAGCGCTTGGCGCCGTGGGTAGCTGCGAGAGCCCCTCAGGCTTCGGTGGCGACTGTTCTGCGGCGCTCGAACCGGACGCGGAGCAGTTGCTCGTGGATGCCAGTGGCGAGCGCTTGGCGCTGGCTGTGTCGGAGTACATTCCTAGCGACGACGAGCTCAAGCTGGCGGCCGCCTACTGGGCCCTCCTCGCGGTTGGATTCCAAGACGACAGCTTGAATCCCGCGTTCTACGAGGCCCGGCTGGACGTCCAGGTGGCGACGATCATGACGCACTACCCATCGTTCGTGAGCTGCCCCAAGGGCAGCGAGCCGGAGGCCAGTGCGCCGACCCAACCCCTAACCTTGCCGCTGGCCATGCCCCCCGCAGCCTGCGTTTGTGGTGAATCGTGTCTACCCAAAGCCACGGACGTGGCGAGCTTGCTCGTGGACGTGGGGGATATCGGCCTTGAGATCTTCAGCAAGTCCGCCGCCGCCAAGCCGATCATCGCCAAGTTGCGATACTTTGCCGACGACGTGGTGACCAAGGTGGACGCGGCGCGGGATCTCAAAAAAACCCTGACCACCTACGACGCGACGAAGGCAATTACCGACGGGATCTCGAAGGAGAGCGCCCTCTCGGTCCTGCAAGGTGTGGATGAGTTCATCGTGGTGGCGGGCACCATCGCCGCCGCCGCCACGGCGGCCGGCGCCAGCGCACCGCCCTTGGCCGTCATCGCGGCGGTCGGCGCCGTGGTGGAGGCCGGGATCATGGGTGTCAAGATCGGCACCCGGATGAACCAGATGATGGAAGGCTACGACGCTTGTGTGGCTTGCCAGGCGAAGACCTGCAAAACAGAAGTCCCAGGCTGTGATCCGCCGTGCGCTTCCGACGAGGTGTGCCTCAACGACGCGTGCACCCCGAAAACCAGCGCGACCACCTGTGCGCTCCGGGTACCGAGCTGCTGTCCGGGACACGACGACAGCTGCACTCCCCCCTCCGCGGCCTGCTACTGCGACGCGTTTTGCGTCGAGGCCAAAGACTGCTGCCCCGACGCGTGCAGCGTTTGTGGCTATTGCTAGTACCGCATCCCGCTACTTCGTAGCGGCGCTTCGCGCAGGCCGCATTGCGGCCTGGATGCGGTCCTATCGGTTCGGTTGGGGCTGCGCCCCAAAACCCCGCCGCACTTAGTGGGGCGCTAGCCCATCCCCCCCCAACC
>CAYLJT010000948.1:0-2915 GCA_964383995.1 uncultured Polyangiaceae bacterium | reverse complement strand
GGGGCCTCTTGCATGATGCAGCTACCGCGATCGGCCAACGCGACTTCCTTCAGCTGGCGGAAGGAGCGAGCGATCGAGGGGTTCGCGCCACGCACCGGAGATGCGCTGTCCATCACGTCGTCGCTGAGCGGCAGACCCTGGACGCCGGCAAGCTGCTGCATCATCGGGGTGAGCAGCTCGGCTTCCGTCTCGGTGCCCTGCAGGCGCTCGAGGCGCTGCTTGTAAACGGGAGCAGCGATGCTGGTCGCCTTCACGTCCGCGCGAATGTCGCGCAGCGAATTGCGCATTTCCGTGGCCTTCTTGCGAATCGCTGGGTCGATGGTCTGGAAGCCACCGGCCTTTTGGATGCGCTCGAGCTTCTCGGTGTCGATGCCGACCGCCGAAGCAACGCGGCGGTTGACCTCTTCTTTCGTCATGCCCGGAAGCACGATGCCGCCTGCGCCGGCCTCATCGGCCTTGGCCCAGTCGCGCACGTAGGTGCCCTCGGTGACGTCCGAGGTCTTCAGTTCGCCGTTGATGTAACGGAGAACGTCGACCACGCCCTGGCTAAACAGGTCGTTCACGTGGGACCAGACGTTGATGCTCGCGGCGACCTTCTCGCCCGTCAGCGGGTCTTCCGCGTCGGTGTAGATGCCCCAAGGCGAAGGCGTCTGCGGCGCCTTCATCACGTTGACCTGGTGGTAGCGCAGGTCGCCGGGGCGCACGTTCAACGCCGCGTCGCAGGTCGCGAGCAGCGTTTGGTCGGCGGTGCCGGTGACGCGGTACGTTTCGCGCTCGGCGTCGCATTGCGCGGCGGTCGTGCCCGCGGGCAAGCGACGGTCTGCCGGCGCGCAGGCTGCCGGGTCGTTGGCCTGCACCGGGCTGTGGCAGAGCACCAACATCTCCTCTTTTTTCGCCAGCGCGATGACGCCGTCGGTGTAGCCGCGTTGGCTGCCCAGGGTGTCGGCCAAGGCCGTGCAGTCCTGGCCGGCGTACGCCAAGCCATTGCGACAGGAGTCGACCTCGCGGGCGAGGTTGACGGCGTCCCAGTTGTCGTCTTCTTGGCCGAAGTAGACGGGGTATTGCGCATTGCACTCGTCGGCGCTGCCGCCAGTGGCCGTGCATTCGGCGTAGCGCGCCGTCTGAACCGCCGAGCGCAGGGCGACGTCCCACTCGTGGGCCGCCCACTCCGTACCGTCGAAGTACTCCTGGTTGGAGCCGTTCGTGTAGTACCAGGTCACCGGGACCTCTTTGCGGTCGCGGAAGGGGATCGTGCACGCCTGGCGGAAGGTGTCGCACTTGGACCCGCGACCGACCGAAGCGCACTCGTCCTCGGTGCCGTCGTTGTCCGTGTCGCGGTGCGGATCGGCGCCGGACGGTGTGGTGCCCGGGGTGTAGCAGGCCGTCGCGCCGGTCAGGTTCGCCGAGTCGCTGTAGACGTGGCTACGCTCCCACAGGTTGTAGCGGTTGATCAGGCGGTGCCACTTGTCGTCGCTCATGCCGTAGTTGCGGGCATAACCGGAGCGATCGACGTAGAAGGCGCCGTACGACTGGAAACGAAGGCCGTCCCACTCCTTCGGCTCGTAATCCATGTCGACAACCTTGCGGAAAGATTGACGAATCGTGAGCTCGACCGGGTTGCAGTTGCCGGACGGCGCGCTGCCGCCCATGAAGTCGTTGTCGAGGAAACAGGCGGGGAAGCTGTCGATGCCCCAACCAAAGCTCGACAAGTCGATGAGCTTGGGCTTGGCGAAGGCCTTATTCGTGACGTCGAAGTAGCCCATGTCCGGATCGAAGTAGGGGGCGTCCGGTGACTTGGGATCGTTCACGTAATAGGCGAGGGGCTCGTAGTCGATGCTGCCGTACACGCCCAAAAGCGACAAAGTGTCGAAGTCGTAGGCGTCCGTCGCGTGGTTTTGCGACCAGTCGACGCGGAAGTACTCGCGCTGATTCCAGGGGCGATCGGAGGTGTTCTCCTCG
This sequence comes from uncultured Polyangiaceae bacterium, assembly GCA_964383995.1. Lineage (GTDB taxonomy): Bacteria > Myxococcota_A > Polyangia > Polyangiales > Polyangiaceae > CAYLJT01. The sequence continues at coordinate 956 of CAYLJT010000948.1, read as the reverse complement.
ACGACGTTGGATTCCTCGCCGGTCTGCGAGTTGTAGGCGCGACGGATGTCGAAGTGGCTGATGATCGGGTAGGCGTAGGCGATAACGCCGTCGTCCGTCGCCGGACCAGCGCCCTTGCCATCGCTGTCGTCGATGCGCTCGTAGCTGATGCGGCCGAAGAGGTAATCTTCGGTGATCTGCCACTTGATGCGGCTGAGCGGCTGCGCGTAGGTGGACGTGAAAAGCCCGTCCTGCGCGGCGCCGTAGCCCACATCGACCAACGTTCCCTGCGCCCAGAACTCGGGATCGTCGGAACGATCTTCGAGCAGCGCGCCGACGAAGAACGACTTCGCCAGCGCGTTGGCCTGGACCCGGTTGATGGGCGCGCGTTCTTCTGCGCAACCCACCGCGCCCCCCACGGCCAAGCCGAGGGCGCCCATTAATATCGCCCGCTTCCACATACTCATAGGAAGTTCTCCTTCACTGCCGACCTTCGAGTTGCCTCGCCGGAACCCGTCCGCCGCGCAGCCCTAACCGCCCGACGTCGAGACCAAATTTTTTCCACCGCAGGATGCATGCCAGGAACAAACCCGAAGAGTTGCTTGCTCTTCTGCGGTCTTCGCACTTTCCGCTGGCGGAACCGTCAATGCCCTTACTGCTCGGATCGTGACGATCCATGGGCCGCGGCGCGTGTACCACGGGATAGGCCGCGTTGGAACGCAGAGAATGCGGGAATCTTGCGCTCCGCTGGCTGCGGATTGTTGTGGGCTCAGTGCACCCGAGGCCGAAGAGGGCCTAGTACGTCGATTCCGTTGAAGTGATGGGTGAGTACAAACAGCGTGGAATCGACGTACTAGAAATTCGCGGAGCGAATTTGGGTTTGGGCGAAGCCCCAACGAGACCGAGCTAGTACCGCGATGGGCGGCGCAGCCGCCCGTGCGAAGCACCCATCGTTTCGATGGAAGCGCGGTACTAGT
>CAYLJT010000947.1:0-2915 GCA_964383995.1 uncultured Polyangiaceae bacterium | reverse complement strand
CGTGGCGCGGCCGTCGTCGATGAGCGAGACCTGCGAAGGGAGGTGCTGCGGGAAGGTAAGCGCGCGGGTCAAAAACGCGCCCAAATCAGCGAGGGCAGGCTCGTCGCCGACCAGCGCGATCACGCCGTCTTGGCGAGTCAAGACCTTCTCCGCCGCGAGGTGCGCCGGGACGCCCTGGAGCAACAGGTGCGTCGCCTCGACGACACCGATGTGATCGACCCCCTCCGCGAACAGCTCGGCGGTTTGCACTGCGGCGACGACGGGGGCCGTCAAGATCGCGTCCATGGTAAGGTCGAGGGTGTCGAGCTCTTGCTTGATACGACGGCTGACGGCGCGGCTGACCTGCCGGCCGGTGGCGGTAAGATGGCGATGGGCCTCGGTGCCGGTTTCGATGGTAAGGCCGGAGCGGACCAGGAAAATCCTCATCGGCGCAGCTTGCCTGTTCGCGGGCCGGCGGTCAACGCGGATGACGCTTCGGACCCCGGGTCACACCCACGACACCTCTTGAATCTTCGACCACGGGAGGATCCGAGCACCGTTCCGAGTGTGAGCGCTCGTTCCGCCATACACCACCCTGCGCACGACGGCGCGGGGGGCCGCGGCTGGCGCAATGATGGGGGCGACTCGCTCCAGCGTCGCGACGAAGTCGGCACTGACGGTCTCGCCGCTCTTGGCCTCGACCAACACCGCCTCTTCGTCGGTCTCGACGACGGCGTCCACCTCTGTACCGTGTTGATCGCGATAGTAACTGAGGTCCGGAGTGAACCGACGATGAACACGTGCCTTGAGGATCTCCGAAGTGACCCAACTCTCGAACACAGCGCCGCGCAGCGGATGCTGGCGGAGCTGATCCACCGTGCGTATGCCAAGGAGCCAAGAATGAAGCCCTGAGTCGAGGAACACGAGCTTGGGGGCCTTGACGAGGCGTTTGCCTACGTTGCGATGGTAGGCAGGTAACCTGGTGACGATGTAGCTAGCCTCGAGCACGCCCACCCAGGCCATGACGGTGTTGTGGGACAGGCCGACATCGGAGGCCAACGATGACGCGTTCATGATCTGCCCGGAGCGCCCCGCAGCGAGGCGCAAGAACCGCTGAAATGCGCCCAGATCGCTCACCGCCAACAGCTCCCGAACGTCGCGCTCGACATAGGTCGCCACGTAGTCTGAGAGCCAGTCGCCGGGGGACAACGCCCGATCGAAGATGGCAGGGTACCCCCCCGTCAACAACGCTTCGAAGAGGTCTGTCGGGTGTGTTGGAAAGCGAGTCACTTCGTCGCGAGCCAGGGGCAAGAGGGTGACCAACGCCGTGCGCCCCGCAAGAGACTGCGAAACAGCCCGGTGCATCATCAGGTTCTGAGAGCCCGTGAGCACAAAGCGGCCGGGCCGCGGGTCCGCGTCGACGAGGCCTTGCAGGTAGGAAGGAAGCTCAGGGGCGCGCTGGATCTCGTCGAAGATCGCGCCGTCGGGGTAGTCGGCCAGAAAGCCCCGAGGATCGGAGCGCGCAAGCTCGCGAATGTCGGGCGGTTCGAGCGAGACGTAGGCCTTACCAGGGAAGACCGTGCGCGCCAGCGTGGTCTTGCCCGATTGCCTGGGACCCGCAATGGTAACGACCGGGCTCTTTTTGGCTACCGCGCGGAGGTGCTGCTCGAGGACTCTACGAACCACGGGCATATTGAAGACGCCGTTGGGCGGATTGTCAATCGAATTGACAATCCGCCCGACCCCAGCCGCGGCGGCTCGCGCGACGCCCGCTCGGGCTACGGAGTCCACCGGAAATTATCGAGCAAGACCAACGAGTCGACCACGTGGTCGCCGCTGTCCCAGACATGGAAGGTAAGCTCGATGGTCTCGCCAGGAACGGCGGGGGCCGCGATCACCGCCCAGGGCGTGCCCGCGCCGTCGGCAAGGTTGACCTGACCGTTGATCGGGAAGCCTCCCATGCCCGTGCCTTCGAGCTCCATCGTGCCCAGTGGGCAGGTGCCCGGCGGCGAGCCCGGGGGAGCCTCACAGACGTCGTACGCCTGGCTGTAATTGAAGGGGTGACCCAAGAGATCCAGGGCGATGTTCTTGTCGGCGGGGAGCGGCAACATGCCCGGTGCGGGCTGCCAGGTGCTGTCGTAGAGGGCAAGAAAACGGTCGCTGTAGGGTCCGCAATTGGCGAACGGAAACTCCGAGGTGTAAAACTTCGCGTCGAAGGTGAAGCCCACCGCGTTGGTCGGTACGCGCACGCGAACCTTGTAGGCAACCGAGTCGTAGGCCGTGGTGCAATCTGCCGCGGCGCAGGTTCCACAGGCTGGCGCAAGGGGGATGGCACCACCGTTGGCGGCAAGGTAGGCCGCGGGCATGGGAACTGCCGTCAATGCGTCGTATCCGCCGACCTGAAACGGCACGCCACCGCTTTCGGGGTGAGCGCCTCCGGCCTCGTCGCGGGCGGCGCCGCTGGAGAGCGCAACCATGGTGGCGCCCGACTGGGAATGAACGTTGGGGCCGTAGTCGGCGAGCAGGCCGAGCTGGGAGTCTTTCGGGGCTCCCGTGCCGTCGGCTAGGGTGAGCTGCGTGGAGATGACACCCCAGGTTTTTTGGCTCAGGGGCGGCGCTTCTACCGTGAACTGACAGAGATCGAGGGCCTTCGTCAGCTTGGTGGCGGTGACCGGAACCGAAAGAGCGGAACCGCCGCAATCGGCGGTGGGCATGTCATCGGGGGTGTTTGGATTGCAATCGTTGTCCAGACAATCAAAGGCGATCTCGAACGCACCTGGATTGACGAGCTGGGGAGCGCCGCACAGCGCGCCGTCCTCGCAGCAGTCGCCGTCGAGCTCCGTCCAGCCGTCGCCGTCGTCGTCCACGTCGGGCTGACCCACCGGCCCAGCGGCCGCCGGGCACCGCCCGGAGCAAACCCTACGCCGCCAGACGCC
>CAYLJT010000946.1:0-2925 GCA_964383995.1 uncultured Polyangiaceae bacterium | reverse complement strand
CCATGGTCAACTCTTCTTCTTCTTTTTGAGGACGCGAGATTTGACGGCCAGATATTTCTTGTCGTCGAAGCCCTGACCGTGGGCCCAACGGCCCATTTCCGGCACGATTTCGGCCTCCCAAGCGGGCGACAGGCGCAGCCTCAGGAAGTCGCCATAGAGGGCCTCCAGCGTCGTCTCCAGGTCTTCGAGGAGGCGCATGCGCTCGTACAGCACCTCGTCCATGGTGTCCTCCCGCGTCTTCAGCTCGGCGGGGATGCTCACCGCGGTCAGGCCGAGGGTGTCGGCCTTCATCGTAAAGGCATATTCGAGCCCCTCGCGAATCACGCGCAGGCGCGCTTCTTTGGGCAGCTTGCCGCGCCTCAAGGCCTCTTTGGCCTCGGGGCTCTGGGCGGGCGACGCGCTCTTCAGCAGGGCCTCGTCCTCGTCGAAGGCGAGGGCCAAACGGGACTCGAACCAGAGCGCAACGGGGTTGACGCCCGTCGGTCGAAAGTCGGTCTCGAACGCCTCTGTCTCGACCCACAGCCAGAGCAAGAACTCGCGGCCGAGGAAGCGAAACCGCTCTACCCTGTCGATGATGTCTGTCATGAGCGCCCCTCGCGGAACAACGATGTGGGCTCGAGCGCGTCGAAATATTTGCTCTCCTCGTCGCTGAGGCCCGCGCGCTCGGCGGCGATGGCGGGGCTCTCCGGCAAGAGGCGGAGCCGAAACGTCTTCTCGAACAGCTCACTGACAAGCTCGTGGAGGCGCGGTGATTGGCTGAAGAAGTGCGCGATCGACGTGTTGACGTTCCACACCAGATCAACGCCTTTGGTGGCCGGGACGAGCTGCTTTCGCAGCTTGCGCGTAACTGCCAGTTTGAGGTCGGCTTTGGCCTTGCGTCCGAGCTTCTCCAGGCCCTTGAGCTGCAACAGCTTGCCTTCGGCCTCGCGCAGGTGCGCGTCGAGCAGGGGCTTCGGGACGACCCACTTGTCCACACGCAAGCCCAGACAAACGTACTCGTTGAAGAAGATTTTACTGTGATCGAGCTCGAGATCCATCGGGTCGCGGGCCGAGCACCAGCCGTAGCGTTCGAGGTCATCTTCGTCGGCGACGAGGGGCCGCAGCGTGTGGGCCTGGATGGGCAAAAGGCTCGCCCCCGCGAGATCGCTCGGCGGATCCCCCCAGACGAAGAAGCGAGAAAACGTCAAGCTGCCGCGAAAAGCTCCCAAAGTCTGCCCGAATTACGGGCAACGCGAGCAAAAGGCAAGCGCTCCGCTGGTGCGGAGATTTTCGGCGTGGCCGGACGCGTAAGGGCCCCGTCCGTTCGACCCGAGATCGAGGTAGTGTCTTGCCCATGGTCCCCCAAAAGGACACCACGGCGACCGAGGTCCTCGCCATCCGCGGCGAGGCGCGGGAGCAACGCGCGGACGTTTTGGCGAGCGAAGAGCCCATGGAAATCCGCGTGAAGGGCCCCGCAGAGCCGGAGACGCGGGTAGCCGTCACCATGCGCACGCCGGGGCACGACGCCGCCCTCGCGGTGGGGTTCTTGTTCACGGAGGGCCTGATCGAAGGGCCGAACGATCTCGCCGGGCCCGTGACGAGCTCGGGAGCCCGCGGCAACGTCGTCAGCGTTCCGCTGCGAAACGCCTTCGATTCCGCGCTTTTTCAGCGGAATTTTTACACCACGTCGAGCTGCGGGGTGTGCGGGAAAGCGGCCCTCGAGCACATCGAGCGCGAGGCTCCGCCCCTGCCGAAGGGCCCGCTTATCGCGCGCTCGGCGCTGCTTCGACTGTCTTCGGCGCTGCGCGAAGAGCAGCAAAACTTCGAACGGACGGGGGGGCTGCACGCGGCGGGGCTGTTCGACGAAACTGGGCATTTGAAGCGCATTTTCGAGGACGTGGGGCGCCACAACGCGCTCGACAAAGCCGTTGGAGACCTGGTGTTGAGCGGCCTTTCGGCCTCCGATTGCCCCGTGCTCCTGGCCTCGGGGCGGGTCAGCTTCGAGCTCGTGCAGAAGGCCGCGATGGCGGCGATACCCGTGTTTTGTGCGGTGTCCGCGCCATCGAGCCTGGCCGTCGAGACGGCCCGCCGCCTTGGGATGACCCTGGTTGGGTTTCTGCGGGGCGACTCGTTCAACGTCTATGCGGGCGCAGAGCGCCTCGACCTAATGCGATGAAATTCGCCGACAACTACCCGATCGACGGCGTTTCTGGGTATGCTTCCGCCCGAGGTGAGCGCCCGTGAAACGTCCGTTGCCGCGACTTGTTCGACCCCTCGTCCGCGACCGCCATCAAACCCCGGGGGAGCTCCGTGAGACAACCTGGGACGAGGCCTTGGACCGCGCGGCGAGCCTGATCGAAAAGAGCGTCAAGGCCCACGGGCCGGACACATTCGGCATGTTCTCCTGCTCGAAGGCCACGAACGAAGTAAACTACTTCGCTCAGAAGTTTGCGCGGGTGGCAGTCGGCAGCAACAACATCGATAGCTGCAACAGAACCTGACACGCCCCCAGCGTCGTCGGTCTGGCGACAGTGTTCGGGGCAGGCGGCGGGACGAGCTCGTACGAGGAGGTCTCGCAGTCGGACGTGATCATCCTTTGGGGATCGAATGCCCGCGAGGCCCACCCCATCTTTTTTCACCACGTGATCCGCGCCATTCGCCGGGGCGCGAAGCTGTTCGTGGTCGACCCAAGGCGCACGAGCTCGGCGGCCTGGGCAGACTGCCACCTTCCCTTGAACGTGGGCACCGATATCGCCCTGGCCAACACCATCGCCCACGTCATCCTGCAAAAAAACCTGGAGAACATGGGCTTCATTCGCCGCGCCACCGAGGGCTTCGAGGCCTTCCGCGAGAGCCTGGAGCCCTACACGCTCGACTACGGTGAACAGGAGACGGGCGTCCCGCGCGAGCGCATCCTGGCCCTCGCCGAGGCCTACGCCAAGGCCG
>CAYLJT010000945.1:0-2930 GCA_964383995.1 uncultured Polyangiaceae bacterium | reverse complement strand
CGATCCGGCGGCTCTGCCCAGGCGTCGGCGGACCAAGCGGTGAGCGCCGCGCAAAAGAGGGTGAGGGTCGCCACCCTCCGACTCATGGTCCTGCATCCGCCGCGCGGTCGAGCACCGACCGCGCGTACGCCGCGTGGGGACCGTTGGGGTAGCTAGAGAGGTAGCGCTCGGCCGCGCGCGCCGCACCGGCTTGGTCTCCCATGGCGTCCGCCACCTCCACGAGCCGCCCCCGCGCGTCGGCAGCGAGCTCTCCCTGGGGTGCCTCGGCAAGATAGCGGTTGAACCACTCCATCGCGCTCGCCGGGTCGCGGTAGCGGTCTTGGGCCGCGCGACCGAGCAAGAACGCCGCCGCCGCAGCCTCTTTTGTGCCTGGAAAACGGTTGCGCAGGGAGGTCAGCACCTGACCGGTCCGGGTCGCGCTGCCACCCAAGCGCGCCACGTCCGCGAGGGCAGAGAGGTCGGCCGCGCTCGCCGACGCGCACAAGGAATCGAAGCCCTCGGCCTCTGCCGCCGCCAGCGCCTCGGCATACTTCGCGTCGCGAAACAGGGCCCGCCACGCCGAGGGAGGCGGGGCCTCCGAAGGTAAGGTCACCTCCGCAGCGCTCGCCCGCGCCTTCTGCGCCGCGACGTCGAGGGCGCGGGGAGGCGCGTCGAGGGATGGAGGCAGCGCGCTCGACGCGGCTCCTACCTTGCCAACTTCGACGGGCGCGCGCTCTTCAACGAGGACCTCCGCCGGGCCGCCTAACTGACCCACGATCAACGTATTGGTGGCGACGGACACCCGCAGCGTCTCCCCCGTGCGGACCACGCGTCCCTCCCCGATCACCGGACCGGAGACACGGATCGCGCCCTCATGAAGCGCAAGCTCGAGCTCTTCGGCGTCCGGATCCCAACGCGTCTCGAAGTGCGTGCCAACGACCTGGATCTGGAAAGGACCACCCCGAACGGTCCACCGGGTGTCCGCCCGGTGAATGACGGTCAGATCCAGGTGACCTCGCTCCAGCGCGACCTCGGCCCCCTCCGCGTAGAGCGCGACCACCCGCGCTCGCCCTCCCGCAGTCAGCAGCGCCGATGAGCCGTCCGAAAAATGCAAGGGAAGGTCGCGCTCGGGCGGGGCCGCGATCCAGTCGCCCACGGTACCCGAAGCGGAGCCTCCTACTTCGAAGGCGAGAGGGGCCGAGGGAAGAAACCAGACCCCAAGAACAACGAAGGCGAGCAGCGCCGCGGCCAGGGCCCACCCCCAGCGCGCCGTGGCGGTGCGACCGACCTTGCCACGCGTCGTAGAGGGAGGATCGACGGCGAGGAATCGCCTGCGCCCTTCGCCCTCATCGAAGCGAGCCCGGTTGTCGCCGTCTTGCAGCTCGGCGACATGCCGACCCAGATCGCTCAGCGAGCGCTCGATCCGCCCCATCGGGCTCCTCCTTCCAGCCAAGCCGCGAGGGCCGGTTCGTTGCGTGCGCAGCGTTGAAAACGGTCTTCGGCGCGCGCCAGCCTGCGTTTGACGGTCGCCAAAGAGGCCCCCGAAGCAGCGGCCACCTCCGTGAGCTCCATGCCTTCGATGAAGCGCAGCGCAAAGACGATGCGCTCTTCGGCGGGCAGGCGGTCGAGCAGGGCGTACGTCGCACGCAAGGCGTCGCGCACCTCCCCTGGTGCGGTGTTGGAGGGCATCTCGGGCACCTCCTCGCTGGGCAGAAACCAGAGCCAACGGCTCCTCACGCGTTTCTCGATCGCGGAGCGCGCCACGTGGACCGCGATCGCCGTGAGCCATGCTTTCAGAGAGGCCGGCTCGTCAAGGTGGTGAATGGAAGAGAGGGCGCGCACGAACACGTCGTGGTGCAGGTCGGCAAGATCGCTTCGGAAGCCGAGCAGCCGGTAGAGCACCCGATGCACGTGGTCCGCGTGACGATTGTAGAAGGCGGCGCGCGCCCCCGGCTCGCCCCGCCGAAAGGCGCCGACCAGCGCCGCGTCGTCGCCAACAAAGGCTGGACGCGGGCCGTCGAGCGGGGGAACGAGCTTCAGCGGAGACGACAAGAGGGGCCTCGCGCCGTCAAGTCCGCGGACGGGCCGTAGACGGCTCAAAAAGTTTACACCCGGGCGCCCGCACGACAAGCCCCGCTCGCAGCCAGCCGCCCTCGGCGGCGGCGGGGCCGAACATCTATCCCTCTCGATAGTGCCTTATTATTTTGGCTAACACGCAGTGCGCTCGTTTCGGCAAATGGGAGGCAATCCCGGTGTAGGGGCCGCTGGCACGCGGGTCGCAATGACCAGCTTCCGAAGCGCTCAGCTCCCGAAAGCGCGCACCTACCCAGGGGAACTACCATGCTCCGCTACATACAGCACCTGCTCAACAAGACCACGCCCCAAAGCGCTTCGGCGCGAGCCGACCAGGTCAAGAACAGCGCGGGTGGCTTCTCGTTCGCGATCGATCCCTGGCAGCGCTTGGAGCGATTTCTCATCCTCGGTAGCGATGGCGGAACCTACTACGCGAGCGAGCGGACCTTGACCTTGGAAAACGCGGCCTGCGTCTCCGAGTGCTTGAGCAAGAACGGCCCTCGCGCGGTGTCCGTCATCAAAGACCTTTCGGCATCGGGTCGCGCACCGAAGAACGACGCGGCGATCTTCGCCCTGGCCCTTGGCGCAAGCCACCCGTTGGCGGCGGTCCGTCAGCAAGCCTTGGCCGCGCTACTCCAGGTCTGCCGCACGGGCTCACATCTGTTCCAGTTTGTCCAGGCGGTCATGGGCCTGCGACGCTGGGGTCGCTCGTTGCGAACGGCAGTGGCGCGTTGGTATGCCGCGAAGAGCGTCGACGATCTCGCGTTGCAGCTCGTCAAGTACGCTCAGCGGGAAGGTATGTCCCACCGCGACGTGCTCCGCCTCTGCCACGCAAAGCCGGCGTCGTCCGGGCACCAGGCGTTGTTTGCGTGGACGGT
>CAYLJT010000944.1:0-2939 GCA_964383995.1 uncultured Polyangiaceae bacterium | reverse complement strand
CAGGTGCTGTACACAGGCAACCTGGTGCCCAAAGACCCGAACCGCGCCGCCCGCTTCTTGCGACTAGCGTGCAACGGCGGCGCCAGCGACGGCTGCTTTCTGTACGGCGAGCTGTACCGAAAGGGCATCGCTGGCCTGAGCAAAGACGCCGTCAAGGCCCGCGCGTATTACAGAAAAGGCTGCGAAGGTGGAGATCGCCTCGGCTGCTACGCGCTCGCCGTCGCCTACGAAGACGGCATCGGCGGACCGAAGGACGCCGCCGCGGCGCAGTCGCTCTTCCATCAACTGTGCGACGCTGGGCTCAAGGAGGCTTGCGCCGCGGCGAAGTAGGACGAGCCCGGCCCAGGCGGCAAGAAGGGAAGGTGTGGAGTGGAATTTGGCATCTCGAACGACATCGCACAGCCCATCTTCTTCGGCTTCGCGGGCCTCATCGGGCTGCTCGTCGTGTGGTTCATTTTCATCCGCAAAGACGAAACGTTCGACAAGCGCTACCGCGCGTTTGCACAGCGAACAGGGCTCGCCTTCACGCCTCCGGTCAGCGTCGGACGCATGACGGTGGGCATCGAGACCAGCGTGCTGGAAGGGCAGCTCAACGGTGTTCCGGTGCGCCTCGTCGCCGAGTACCAGGCCAACAGCCGGCGAGCGGGCGTGAATGGTCGATCTACCTTTTCGGCCCGCGCGCTCGTCCCGGCGCCGGTCAGCTTCGGCGTGGGCATCGAGCTGGCCAAGGGTGGACCTCCCGCGGCGGGCGGCGTGCCCACCGGCGATATCCGCTTCGATGTGTCGTTCTGCGTGCGGAGCGATCAACCGCGTGCCGCAGCGGCTCTCCTCGATGCCAACGCGCGCGCGGCGCTTTTGGCGCGACCTTCCGCCTGGGGCCCCTGCACCATTCGCTACGACCGTGGTGAGATCACTGTGGAGATGCCTGATTTTCCGTACGAGGAGGCGCAGCTCGACTACGGGTTTCGCCTGCTGGTAAGCCTGGGCTGCGCGCGTCTTGCCTGAGGGCGACGCTCGAGGTGCGAATATGGCCGAGACATTCCCGTGCTAGCCTTCGGTCGTACGTGGTGCCCGAGGGCGAAACCGGCCAGAAGGGTGACGGCGGTGCCGACGTGGCATCGTCGGGGGCGAACAGCTTGCTTAGCTCGGGTGCAAGTGCATGGCCGCCGTGCGAGCGGGGGCGTTTGCCCTTTACATGATGAGGGTACATGATAGGCTAAGTCCATGGACGACCGCGCTGTCACCACCGTAACCGACCGGGGCCAAGTCTCGATCCCCGCCGCGCTCCGCCGTGAGCTCGGCCTTACGCAGGGCAAACGCATCGCGTGGGCGAGGGTTTCGAAGGACGAGCTTCGGATCCAGGTATTGTCGGATCAACCAGCGCCCGGAGCCTCGTCTGTGCTGGGCTTCGCCAGGCGCTTCCGCAAGCAGCCGCGCAGCACCGCCGAATGGATGGCCGAAATTCGCGAGGGAGAGCGCTAGTGGCTTGGGTGGTCGACACGTGTGTGCTCATCGACGTGCTAGAGGCCGATCCCGATTTTGGCGAAGCATCGGCGCGCCTTCTCGATCGCAAGCTCGAAGAAGGGCTCTTGATATGTCCGGTCAGCTACGTCGAGCTCGCGCCTGCCTTCGGTGGCAATGCGCTCTTGCAGGACGAATTTCTCAGCGCCGCGGGGGTCAACTATGCTGAGCCCTGGACCTCCGACGACACATCGAAGGCCCACCACGCATGGGGTGAGCATCTTCGGCGCCGAAAAGCGAAAGGCGTTGTAAAGCGGCCCGTCGCCGACATCCTCATCGGAGCATTCGCGTCCCGCCACGCCGGCCTGATCACGCGCAACGGAAGGGACTTTCTGTCAACCTTTCCTGCGCTCCGCATCGTCGATCCGGTGGCCCGCTAGCAAACAGTGCAGAAGGCGGCCTTCGCTGTTGTATCCGCGGCCATCTCGATCAAGGATGTCGCGTATAGGACTGAGGGAAGGACCGCATGGGCACCGCTTTGCGTTGTTTCGTGAGCTATTCGCGTAAGGACGCCCGTTGGCTAGAGCGCCTTCAGGTTCACCTCACGCCGTTGATTCATGCGGGAGCCCTGAAGCTTTGGGATGACACCAACGTCGAGCCAGGTGCCGCTTGGCGGGACGAGCTGGAGGCGGCCCTGTCACAAGCGCGAGTTGCCATCTTGCTCGTGACGGCCGACTTTCTCGCGTCGACGTTCATCAAGGACAACGAGCTACAGCCCCTCTTGGCACGGGCGGCTGCCCGCGATGTCCGAGTCATTTCGGTGGTGGTAGGCTCGTGCTTGTACGAGCAGAGCGGCCTAGCGTGCTATCAAGCCGTCGGCTCGCCGCAGCGACCTCTGGACAAGATGTCGAAGCCCGACGCCGAGGCAGCGCTGCTGCGCTTGGCGCAAACCATCGCGGAACACGTCTCGAAGGCGCAGCAAGCCTCCTCGTCTTCCGCCATCGGCAAGCTCATAGGCGCGCCCACGCAACGCCTCCACACTCCCCAAGGTCCGAGACGTTCGTCCGCCTCGCAGTACAGCGACCGCGGGGAGCTTACGGTCCACATCGAGAACCGCCAGGGCACGCTCGTCCGCACCATCCACACCGAATTTGAAGCCACCCCCCTGCCCCCGCTCCCTCTGACACAGGTCAAGCCCGAGGCAAGCGCGCTTTTCGAGCTCTTGTTCGGAAGCGACGTCGCGCTTTGGTCCCAAGCCCTCAAGCCGCTTTTCCCTGAACAACAGGTGACCCCGTCCCGGCACCCCGTCCGCGTGCGCATCTGGACAGACGTCGCCGAGCTGCTTGGTCTTCCCTGGGGGCTCACCGCCTACAAGGGCTCGCCGCTGCGCGAACATGGCTGGACGTTCGAGCTGACCGATCGGCAGGTTGCGGAAGGCGAGCGACATCTGCGCCTTCCCACCGGCGTGCTGGTGATTC
>CAYLJT010000943.1:0-2947 GCA_964383995.1 uncultured Polyangiaceae bacterium | reverse complement strand
GCTCCCGCCTACCAAATGCTGGTCGGTTTGATCGGCAATTTCAGCGACGCAGAAGACGGCCTCGAGCCCGGCCCGAACGACAGCGGAGCCCCTGAGTTTCTAATTCCCGCCAACGCCTCAGGGCACACGGAGGTGATGAAATACACCGTGCCCTTCCTCGGGATCGACCACGCCAAGCTCTACTCGGTGGGCACGCACATGCACTACGTCGGCACCGACATGAAGGTCGACATGACGCGTTTGGCGCCGCAAAACGGCGATCCGGCGGACGAGTGCCTGATCCAGACCCCGGAGTGGAACTTCGAGTGGCAACGGTTTTATGACTTCGCCATCGACGACGTCGAAGCGCTGCCGCAGGCCCGCCCGGGCGACACGTTCACCATGCGCTGCACCTACGAGAACACCATCGACAACCCCTTCGTTCAGCGTGCGCTCAGCGAGCAGGGTCTGCCCGCGCCCATCGACGTGCGGCTCGGTGAAAGCACGACGGACGAAATGTGCCTGTTCGTGCTCGGCTTCCTCATCCCCAACTGACCGCTCGATCCGCGGGTTTTCATGCGCCCACGCGCGCCGGCACCCGCTCCAATCGACGCCCCGGCGACGCGCTTGCGTCGTTCGTGTTTCGGAGGGGTGCTTCCTAATCGATACTGCGGTATTTTTCCCCCGACGTGGCACTAGCTTCTGGCATCCGCGTAGGACCGTACGAAATTCTCGAGGCGCTCGGCTCGGGCGGAATGGGCGTCGTATTTCGTGCGCGCGACGCCCGCCTCGATCGCGACGTGGCGATTAAAGCCCTTCCAGAAGCGGTCCAAGCCGACACGGGGCGGCTCCGTCGCTTCGAACAAGAGGCACGCGCCGCGGGCTCTCTCAACCACCCGAACTTGCTCGTGGTGTTCGATGTGGGCTCGCACGAAGGCACGCCCTACCTGGTGACCGAGCTGCTCGACGGCACGACGCTCCGTGAAACGCTGAGCCGAAATCCCCTGCCTCCGCGGCGATCGGTCGACTACGCCGTGCAGATCGCGCGGGGTCTCGCGGCGGCGCACGACCACGGCATCGTGCACCGCGATGTGAAGCCCGAGAATGTGCTCATCACCAAGGACGGCCGGGTCAAGCTCGTCGATTTCGGCCTGGCCAAAGCCGTCGGCCCCAACGGCAAGGCGCCCGCCGACGGCGCCGCCAACAACACGATCACCGAAACGGGCGCGATCTTGGGCACCGCTGGCTACATGTCGCCCGAGCAAGTGCGCGGCCAAGACGTCGATCCGCAAAGCGACATTTTTGCGTTCGGCGCCGTGCTCTACGAGATGCTCACCGGAGAGCAAGCGTTCGGCGGCGCGACGCCCGTCGAGCGGGGCTACGCGATTCTGCGCTCGGAGCCCAGGCACCTCGAGCCGGGCGGTCTTTTGAACGCCAACGATATGGGCCGCATCGTGCGTCGATGCCTCGAAAAAAAGCCCGAAGACCGCTTTCATTCGGCCCACGATTTGGCCTTCGCCCTCGAAGGAATCGTCGACCCGACGGCGACCGGCGAGCGCCCCATGGTGCGCGTTGAAGCACCTCCGCCCTCGCTGGCTCCAACCTCGTCCACTCCGCTGCGCGCGCTGCTCATCGCGGCCGCTGGTGTCGCCGCCATCGTCGCCGGCGTGAGCGTCGTCGAACGCTTCTTGATCCCTGCCGAAGGCCCCGCGCCGGTGCCCGCCGTCGTCGCGCCTACACCGACGTTGACGCGCGTGACGTACCGCTTGGGCTCGTTCCGCAACGCCCGCTTTTCGCCCGATGGAAAGCGCGTGATCTACGATCAAAGCACGCTCGAAGAGGGCGTTCGTATCTTCGAGACGGTGCTCGGTGCGCCTTCGCAAAGGCCGGCCGGCGACGAACGCCTCGTCTTGCTCAGCGTCTCGAAGACGGGCGAGCTCGCTGTTGGCCGCAAGCCCCCCGAGGAAATGGCCATTCGCGGCATGATGCTCGCGCGCCAAACCGCGGGCAGCGCGCCGCGCGATCTCACCAACTCGGTGATGGCCGCCGAGTGGCACCCCGACGGCAACCAGCTCGCGATCACGCGCGTCACCGACGTCGGCACGCGCCTCGAGTTCCCCGTCGGCAAGGTCCTGTTCGAAACCGACGGTTGGATCTCCGCGATACGCTTTTCGCCGAGCGGCGATGCCATAGCGTTCCTGCATCAACCGATCGAGGGCGATGATCGCGGCACCGTCGACCTCGTGACCATGGACGGCGCTCACCGCGTGCTCACCGACGCGTGGTGGAGCCTCAATGGCCTCGCGTTCACGCCCGGCGGCGACGAAATCTGGTTCGCCGCCGCGCGCGACAGCGGTTCCCGTGGCTTGAACGCCGTGACCATCGGAGGCGTTGTCCGAGACGTCTACCGCGCACCCACGTCCCTGACGCTGCTCGACATCGATCGCGAAGGCCGCGTCTTGGTCCGCCGCGACGAGTCTCGCACGCGCATGATCGGCCTCGTTCCGCAGAGCGAGAAGCCCATGGAACTGACGTGGTTCGACGCCTCCATGCCGGTCGATCTCTCGCAAGACGGGCGCCTGCTCTTGTTCATGGAAGGCCGCGAGGCCGCGGGCTCGGAGATTCAAGTCTTCCTGCGTCCGGTCGACGGCGGCCCGGCAACGCACCTCGGCGAGGGCATCCCGCTGGCCATCTCGCCCGACGGCCGTTTTGCGCTGATCACGCCACGTGCTCCGTTCAACACGCTCACCGTGATGCCCACAGGCGCAGGCGAGCCCCAAGGCCTTCCCCAGGGCGATTTCGCCAATGTCGAGGCTGCCGATTTTTTCCCCGATGGCAATCGCTTCGTGTTGGCGGCGCGCGAGTCCAACCGCCCCACGCGCCTTTGGACGCAGAGCCGAGACGGCGGCCCTCCGACCCCCCTCACCGAGGAAGGCGTCGCCGGTTATCCGCGCGTGTCACCCGACGG
>CAYLJT010000942.1:0-2948 GCA_964383995.1 uncultured Polyangiaceae bacterium | reverse complement strand
CCTTGGTCATGTGTCGACAAAAGTGTCGACATTTGTCGACACTTCCGGATTTTTTGTCGACAAGTGTTAACACTTTGTCAGGTGGTGTTGACAAAAGGGCCTCCCGGTAGCTACCCCGCGGCCCGTCGATGACATCGTCATGTTCCATCGGGACGCGCCCCGTCCCTCCAAACGCCCAGCTCAGCCTTCCACGACACGGTACCCGTCGCTCCAAACGCCCAGCTCAGCCTTCCACGACACGCTACCCGTCGCTCCAAACGCCCAGCTCAGCCTTCCACGACACGGTACCCGTCGCTCCAAACGCTCCGCTGAGCCTCCGTTAACATGGACCACGGCTGCGTGATCGCCCGCCGGGCACTTTGGAGCTGGGGGGTCCGCTCCGGATGGCTCAGCTTTGCCTACCCCGAGATGGGGTGCCTGCTCCGGGGAGCTCAGCCTTGCCTACCCCGAGATGGTCTGTCCGCTCGGGAGGGCTCAGCCGAGCCCTGTTGAAGCTGTACCTCAAGTCCGAGAGGCTCAGCGTGACCCGCTGCGAGACGGGGGGTGCGCTTGGAGGGGCTCAGCCGAGCCCCTGGAAGGTCGGGGTGCGGTGTGCGGGAGGCTCACGGAGGCGATTGGGAAGCTGAGGAGCATTGTTTCGGGGCTCAGCCGAGCCTCGAAGCCGAGTGTGGTGGTTGGGAGCTCGGCTGAGCTTGTGGCCCCCACCGCCGCCAGACACTCGCCCACCGTGGGCTCGGAACGCCTCGCGTGGGGTGCTGGGCAAGAAGTTCGACGACTGGCCCACCTTCGCACCGCTTCTTCCCCCACCCCATGCGGACCCCGAGCCCAGCCCGCAAGCTGCAGCCAAGGCCCCCCTGGCGAGGGGGTTTGTCAAGCTCGGAGCCCTCGTCGAAGACGACCGCGTGCTCGGTATTCAGTCGGGGGACCTTGACTACCTCGGGGACAGCTCATCGCTTCCGTCTGACTATCTGAAATACCTAGTCAAAAAAAGACGATTTTTTCCGTTACCTCTACGCGTCGACCTATTGGTACGAGCTCAACACCAAAAAGCCTCCGCTCGACAAAGTGCTCGTGCGACGCGCGCTCAACCTCGGCATCGACAAGAACGTGTTGGTTGAATATGTCACGAAGGGCGGCCAAGCTCCGGCTTCGCACTACGTGCCCGAGATCATCGGCCTGGGCTACGACGAGTCCGTGAAGGAAGCGAAAAGGGCCGGCACCGATGTCTTCGAGCAACCCGAGTACGTTTTCAATCCAGGGCTTGGCAGACAGCTCCTCGGCGAAGCTGGCTTCCCCGTAAGCGAGGTCGACGGCCAGCTTTCCGCCAGGGATTTTCCGCCCATCGAGATTCTGTACAACACCTCCGAAGCCCACCGAAATATTGCCCTCGCGGTGCAGGACCGACGTCGAATTTCCGCCGCCGGGAACCGTCGACCCGATGGCCACGCCTGCCACGCGGGGGCCCATGCCGGAGCCGAGCGCGGGGGTGCGTTGTACACCGCCAAACTGACGCGGGTTGCGAGCCCCAGCGTGCTCTGTTACGGTGCCGCCATGCCGAAGGCGCTCATGCTCGCGGGGGGAATTGTGGAACCGGGGGCCGGGGCAAAAGGCGCGGTGTTGGCCTACGTCGCGGTGAGCGGCGGCCCCGGCGGCTCGCGCCTTTTTCGCGTCGACGGGCCGGCCAACGCCCCTGAAGTCCATGAGCTCGCGTCCGAGACGACCATCGACCTTGGACGGTTCAACCGTGACATCGAGAGGGACCTTGCCGCGGCGATCCTGGAGGTCACGCGGCTCGGGGGGATGGCAGCCATCGCCAAGCCCTCTCCATTGTGGATCTGCGGGCAAGTTCGCCAGTTTCTGAAGCGCACCGAAGGCATCGACGTCGATTGAGCCAGGGCGGGGCGCAAAGCCCGCCTTCGAGGGGACAACGCTGGTCGTGCCGACCCCGCGAAAGCGCGTGGAGTTTCCGCGCGGGATTGTCCTGTTCCCCAACAGGATCGTCCTGATCCCGAACGGGATCGTCCTGATTCCGAACGGGATCGTCGTGTTCCCAAGCATGACCGCGCTGTTCCCAACCAGGATCGCCTGAACCCAAGCTTGGATCGCCCTTGGACTGCTCGGCGACGGTGCTTTTCCAGCCAATCGCGGAGGCCTGCATACCCAATTTGCCCCCCGAACAGCCGAGCGTTTGGGAGCGCACGCCTTGATTGAAGGCAAAACGCGTTGGTGTGGCGGGAAGCGTGGACCCGAGCGTGGGGGATG
Organism: uncultured Polyangiaceae bacterium; assembly: GCA_964383995.1. Classification (GTDB taxonomy): domain Bacteria; phylum Myxococcota_A; class Polyangia; order Polyangiales; family Polyangiaceae; genus CAYLJT01. The sequence continues at coordinate 686 of CAYLJT010000942.1, read as the reverse complement.
GGACCAGACTTGGCGAGGCGGATTCAAAGGTCGCGAGGCGGATCCAACGATCTTAACTGCTGCCAAGCGAGGTCGCTGACGGCCTTAGTGGATCCTCGTCGCAAGCTTCGGGTTGCATCCTCGCGGCCCTGCGGCGACCCTACGGCCCGTATGCCTCCGCCTCCCACCCCTACCCTGCGGGTTTTCGTCTCCTCGACGTTCAGCGATTTGGTCGAGCATCGTGCCGCGTTGATCGAAGGCATCAGCATGTTGGGCTACACCGACGTGGCCATGGAGCACTTTGTCCCGGAGGATTTGGGTTTGGTGGCCAAGTGCGAAAAGGACGTGCGCACGTGCCAAGTGTACGTGGGTCTCGTCGCCTGGCGCTATGGCACGCGGCCCGTGCACGACAATCCCGAGCGGCTATCGATCACCGAAATCGAGCAGCGGGCAGCCATCGCGGCGGGCCTGCAGCGCTTCTACTTCTTGCATGACCCTGAGTGTGCCTGGGTGATGAAGCTCGTGGAAGACCACGCGGACGTCGTGGCCTTTCGTAAGCGCATCGCCGACGATCGGCCCCCATCGTTGTTCAAGTCGGTGGACGACCTGCGCGGTCTGGTGATCACCGCCTTGAGCGGTCTTCGCGACGCCAACCCCCTACCCGGCTACCTTGCGCAGCTCGTCAACACCATCGAGCAAGAGCCGCT
>CAYLJT010000941.1:0-2951 GCA_964383995.1 uncultured Polyangiaceae bacterium | reverse complement strand
CCATGCCAACCTGGTCCCGTGGCAAGCTCTTTGTGCGGAGAAAGGTGCAGTGCTCCAGGTCCTGCCCATGGACGATCGGGGGGTCGTCGACCTCGACAGCCTCGAGCGACGGCTCACCGCGAAGACCCGCCTCGTGGCCTGCGCGCATGTCTCCAACAGCCTGGGGACCTTGCTTCCCGTCGCCGAAATCATCCAACGGTCCCACGCTCGGGGGGTGCCCGTGCTCGTGGACGGTGCCCAGGCGATAGCCCATCTACCCGTCGACGTGCAGGCCCTTGGCTGCGACTTCTACGCCTTTTCGGCGCACAAGATGTATGGTCCCACGGGGGTCGGCGCGTTGTACGCCAAGGCCTCCATCCTCGACACCTTGCCTCCATGGCAATACGGCGGCGACATGATCGCGCGGGTCACCTTCGAGCAGACGACCTACCGCGAAGCGCCCCACCGCTTCGAGGCGGGCACGCCCGACATCGTCGGGGTCATCGGCCTCGGGGCCGCCATCGACTGGCTCTCTGCCATCGGCATGGATACCATCGCGGCGCGCGAGCGAAGTTTGATGGACTACGCCCTTTCGGCCCTTTCTACCGTGCCCGATCTTCGCCTGATCGGCACTTCTCCCGAGCGTTGCGCGGTGGTCTCGTTTCTGCTCGGCGAGATCCATCCCCACGACGTGGGAACTGCCTTGGATCTGGAGGGCATCGCCGTGCGCAGCGGCCAACATTGCGCCGAGCCCGTCATGGATCACTTCGGCATCGCGGCCACCGTCCGCGCGTCCCTCGGCGTCTACACGGCGGAGTCCGACATCGACCGCTTGGTCGAGGCTCTGCAGCGCGCGCGAGCGCTGTTCGAGGCTCCATGAGCGGCGACGCCAAGAGCCTGTATCAGGAGCTCGTCCTGGAGCACGGGAAGCGTCCCCGCAACGAGGGACCTTACCCCGAGGCCACCTGCCATGCGACGGCGCACAATCCGCTGTGCGGTGACCGCGTCACCATGCACGTCGCGGTCGACGAGGCGGGCCTTTTGAAGGTCCGCTTCGAGGGGCGTGGATGCCTTCTTTCCAAGGCCTCGGCTTCTCTCTTGACCGAGCTGGCAAATGGGCGCACGTGGTCCGAGGTGCTCGCCCTTGCCGACGATCTCGACGCCCTGCTCGGGCCCGAAGAGCCCGCCGAAGACGTGGGGCCCCTCGCGCTGTGGCGCGGCGCTCGGGCCTTCCCCGCGCGTCGCGCGTGTGTCACGTTGGCCTGGCAAGCCCTACGCAGCTCCGCTCCGGGAGACATTCATGAAGCTCGAAGGTGACTATTTTTTCGAGGCGCCCATTCAAGAGGTTTGGAACGCATTGTTCGACCCGCGGGTGCTCGCCGCCGTGCTCCCCGGCTGCGAAAAGCTCGAGCGCGTCGACGACCACTACGTCGGCGAGCTCGGTATCAAGGTGGGGCCCATTCAAGGAAAATTCTCGGGCAAGGTTGCGCTGAGCGACGTCAACCAGCCCGAAAGCTACACCATGGCCATCGACGGCAAGGGGGCCCAGGGGTTCGTCAAAGCGACGGCCCGGGTATCCCTGGCGTCCGAGGCCCAAGGCACCCGTTTGAGCTATTCGGCCGATGCCCAGGTCGGAGGTAAGATCGCCAGCGTGGGGCAGCGCCTCGTAGAGGTCACTGCGAAAACGGTCGCCAAACAAAGCCTCGAAGGCCTGCACGAGAACGTCAAGATCCGCATGGCCGCTTCCATCCTGGCGGCGGCCAAGGTTGACGCCTTGCCACCGTCTCCCTCGGCCCAACCCACCGCGTCGTCCAAGACGGCCGACGTGGAGGAGGCCGCCGAAACGGCGGAAGAAGCGGCCAGCGTCGAGGCCGAGGCGCCGCCGAAGCAGGCCGAAGAGGGTGACGGCGAGCCCGACGCCGCGTCCGACGACGATCTCGGACGGGAACCCATCCAGAACATTTCTCCCTACCCGATGCCGGTGCTCAAGAAGGTCGACCAAGGGGCGCTGGCGGCGGCGGTCGCCAAGGAGGTGACGAAGACGCTCTTGCCTCCTCCCTTACGTTGGGCGCTGATTCTCCTCGTGCTGGCGCTCGTCGCCTGGCTGCTCTTCGGACGCGGAGGTGCCGCGGAGAACGGCTCTCCCGCCCAGGGTCTGGAAGGGCCCGAACAGGCTCCCGTGCAGGCGCTCCCGGTATAAGACGCAAAAGGACGGACGTGATGGATATCCAAGAGCACAAGAACTTCGTCGACAACCAGGAACGCGCCGCCCTTGGCGGGGAGCTCATCGACACGCCCAACCCGACCACCGGACAGATCCTCGGGCGCCTCGCGCGCAGCCGAAAAGCCGACGTGGACGCGGCGGTTGTCTCAGCCAGGCGCACCTTCGAAGGACCCTGGTCGCGCTCCGATCCGAACGACCGCGCGCGCTGGCTGTGGAAGGTCGGCGAGCTTATCATGGCCAACGCCGACGAGCTCGCGCGCCTGGAGACGTTGGACACCGGCAAGCCCATCACCAACGCCCGCGCCATCGATGTGCCGCGTACGGCCGACACGTTTTTCTACTTTTCCGGTTGGGCCACCAAGCTTGGGGGGGAGACGATCCCTGTGCGCGGGCCCTTCCTCAACTACACGTTGCGCGAGCCGCTCGGGGTGATTGGAGCCATCATCCCCTGGAATTTCCCGCTGCTGTTGGCCGCTCGCAAGATCGCTCCCGCCCTCGCCGCGGGCAACACCGTGGTCCTCAAGCCACCGGAGGAGGCCAGTCTGTCTTGCCTGTATCTCGCGCGCTTGATCGCCGAAGCGGGCTTGCCGCCCGGCGCGCTCAACGTGATTACCGGCCTCGGCGAAGAGGCCGGCGCGGCCCTGGTCGAGCACCCGTTGGTGGCCAAAATCGCCTTCACCGGCGGCACGGAGACGGGCCGCATCATCATGCGCGCCGCGGCCTCCACCCTCAAGAAGGTCAGTTTGGA